>NZ_PJAY01000055.1:0-85276 GCF_002836635.1 Stenotrophomonas sp. Bg11-02 | reverse complement strand
TGGCGACCCACCACGAGGCGCTCCGCCGTTCACCCGCAGGCGAGGGCTTCCGATCGCCCCTTGCAGGATCAGACGTTGAAGCGGAAGTGCAGCACGTCGCCTTCCTGCACGCGATATTCCTTGCCTTCAAGGCGCAGGCGCCCGGCTTCCTTGGCACCGGCTTCGCCCTTGAACTTGATGAAGTCGTCATAGGCGATGGTTTCAGCGCGGATGAAGCCCTTCTCGAAATCGGTGTGGATGACCGCGGCCGCCTGCGGCGCGGTGGCGCCCTTGCGCACGGTCCACGCACGCACTTCCTTGACGCCTGCGGTGAAGTAGGTCTGCAGGCCCAGCAGCTGGTAGGCCGCGTTGATGACGCGGTTCAAGCCCGGCTCCTGCAGGCCCAGGTCGGCCAGGAAGGTGTCACGGTCTTCGTCATCCAGCTGCGACAGCTCTTCTTCGATGGCCGCCGACACCGGCACCACTTTCGCACCCTCTTCGGCCGCGCGCGCACGCACCGCATCCAGGTGCGGATTGTTCTCGAAGCCATCTTCCAGCACGTTGGCGATGTACATCACCGGCTTCAGCGTCAGCAGGAACAGGTCGCGCACCAGCGCTTTTTCCTCTTCGTCCAGGCCGGCCGCACGACCGGCCTTGCCATCGGCCAGCGCCGCCTGCAGCTTGGCCAGCACCGGCTTGCGTGCCGCCGCTTCCTTGTCGCCGCCCTTGGCCGAACGCTCGGCGCGGTTCAGCGCCTTCTCCACGCTGTCCAGGTCAGCCAGCGCCAGCTCGGTATCGATGGTGTCGATGTCCGACAGCGGATCAACCTTGTTGTTGACGTGGATCACGTCGGCGTTCTCGAAGCAACGCACCACGTGGGTGATCGCATCCACTTCGCGGATGTGCGCCAGGAACTTGTTGCCCAGGCCTTCGCCGCTGGCCGCACCGGCCACCAGGCCGGCGATGTCGACGAACTCGACCGCCGTCGGGATGACCTTCTGCGGGTTGATGATCGCCGCCAGCTCGTTCAGCCGCGGATCCGGCACCGGCACGATGCCGACGTTCGGCTCAATGGTGCAGAACGGAAAGTTGGCCGCGGCGATACCTGCCTTGGTCAGCGCGTTGAACAGTGTCGACTTGCCCACGTTGGGCAGGCCGACGATTCCGCATTTGATACCCATGTTCGACAACCTTTGGGGTGAAAGTGATTGGCGAAAAAGCGCACGCGCCGTTTTGCAAATCATTTTCATCGTGCAACCGCCGAGCATGTCTCGGCGCTACCCGTCTTCGCTGGGTTACTTCGGGGTATGCAGGCGCTTCATCGCCTCGTTGAAATCCCCCTGTACTGCCAATGGCAGCACATCGATGGCATCGTCGATGGCCCGTGCGATCAGCACGTCGTCGTCCTTCGATGCCCGTCCCAGCACCCACGGCACCACGCGGTCCTTGTGGCCGGGATGGCCGATGCCCACGCGCAGGCGATGGAACCTGCCGTGCCCGAGCAGACGGATGGTATCGCGAAGGCCGTTCTGCCCCCCGTGGCCGCCATCGAACTTCAACCGCGCCGCACCCGGCGGCAGATCCAGCTCGTCGTGTGCCAGCAGGGTTTCTTCAGGCTCGATCTTCCAGAACCGCTGCGCGGCGGTGACCGACTTGCCACTGAGGTTCATGTAGGTGGCCGGCTTCAGCAGCCAGACCGGCTGTCCTGCGATATCGACCTTGGCGGTCTCGCCGAACAGCTTGCTGTCCACGCTCCAGCGTGCGCCCGCCTTTTCGGCCAGGGCCTCCACAAAATGAAACCCAGCGTTGTGCCGGGTCCGGGCGTGCTCGGCGCCTGGGTTCCCCAGGCCGACGATCAGTCGCAATCCTGCCATTGTCTCTTCCTGTTACGGCCTGCCAGCGCTGCCGGCAGGTACGGCGCCCGTCCCGGGGGACAGGCGCCGCAACGGCATTACTCTGCGGCTTCTGCGTCTTCGGCAGCGTCGGCAGCGTCTTCCTTGCCGTGCTTGGCGGTGACCACGGCATCGTCGTGATCCTTGCCCAGCGCCAGCGCCGGCAGCTCAACGCCCTTCGGCAGCTTGAGGTCGGACAGATGGATCACGCCACCGGCTTCCAGGGCGCCCAGGTCGACTTCAATCGACTCCGGCAGATCCTTCGGCAGGCAGGACACGGTCACTTCCTTCACTTCGTGGGTGACCACGATGTCCGAAGCCTTGCCAGCCGGCGAGGTTTCTTCGTTGATGAAGTGCAGCGGCACCGAAGCGGTCAGGACTTCGTTCTCGTTCACGCGCAGGAAATCCAGGTGCAGGATCAGCTGCTTGAACGGGTGGCGCTGCATGTCACGCAGCAGCACGCGCTCGACCTTGCCATCGAGGTTCAGGTCCAGGATGGACGAGTAGAACCAATCGTTGTACTGGGCCAGCCAGATTTCATTGTGGTCAAGGCTGATGGCGACCGGCTCGGCGTTGCCGCCGTAGACGATCGCCGGGATCACGCCAGCGTGACGCAGGCGGCGGCTCGCACCCTTGCGCTGCAGTTCACGCTTGGTGACCTTGATTTCATGGGTCTTGGACATTTTCTACTACCTGTTGGGTGCCCTGCCGTGTGGCGGGGCGGATGAAGGCACTTCCGCGACCAGAAGTGCCCTTGGAGTTCCCTGCCGTTACCGGCCGGAACGAAAAAAAATCAATCCACGTACAACGAGCTGACCGACTCACCGAAGGCGATGCGGCGCATCGTTTCGGCCAGCATTTCCGCCACGCTGAGCTGGCGGATCTTGCTGCAGACCCGCGCGGCGTCCTTCAGCGGGATGGTGTCGGTCACCACCAGCTCATCGAGCTGGGAATTGGTGATGTTGTCCACCGCCGGGCCGGACAGCACCGCGTGGGTGCAGTACGCGGCGACCTTGAGCGCGCCGCGCGCCTTCAGGGCAGCAGCAGCGGCGCACAGCGTGCCGGCGGTATCGACGATGTCATCGACCATCACGCAGGTCTTGCCTTCGACGTCACCGATGATGTTCATCACGGTGGACACGTTGGCGCGCGGACGGCGCTTGTCGATGATCGCCAGATCGGCATCGTCCAGGCGCTTGGCGACGGCGCGCGCACGCACCACGCCACCTACGTCCGGGGACACCACGATCAGGTTTTCGGTGCCGTAGGCGCGCCAGATATCGGCAAGCAGCAGCGGCGAGGCGTACACATTGTCCACCGGGATATCGAAGAAGCCCTGGATCTGGTCGGCATGCAGGTCCACGGTCAACACCCGATCGGCACCGGCGGTGCTGAACATCTTCGCCGCCAGCTTGGCGGTGATCGGCACGCGCGAAGACCGCATGCGGCGATCCTGGCGCGAGTAGCCGAAGTACGGCACTACCGCGGTGACGCTGGCCACCGATGCGCGCTTGAGCGCGTCGATCAGCACCAGCAGCTCCATCAGATTCTCTGCGCTGGGCGCACTGGTCGGCTGGATCACGAAGACGTCCTGCTTGCGGACGTTCTCTTCGATTTCGACCTGCACTTCACCATCGGAGAAGTGCGACACCAACGCTTTGCCCGGACGCACGCCCAGTTCCTTGCAGATGTTCTGTGCGAGGCGTTTGTTGGCGTTGCCGGAAAAGACCAGCAGGTTGGGCGAATCTTGCATCATGATTGTCTCGGGCGGGGGCGAGTGGCGGAGATCGGGTTACCCCAGGCGCCCGAAGGCCCCTGCGGCTGATTGCACCACGGCATTTCCACGTCCCGCGCAGACAGCTGCGCTGGTTGGCGCGGACCAAGCCGCAAGTGGCAGGGGCGGGAGGATTCGAACCTCCGAATGCCAGGATCAAAACCTGGTGCCTTGGGCCTCTTGGCGACGCCCCTGCATCAAATGAATCAGTTACGCTCGAGTGCATCCAGCAGTGGTGACCGGCCAACGCCTGCCACCACCCACGCCCGCAACTCCTTGGACAACCCCGCCCTGCCCGCCTGCGCAGCCTGCTGCGAAGGGAACTCGACGAAGCACCCACTTCCCGACCCTGTCAGCCGCGCCGTGCCGATGTTGCTCAACGCAGCAAGCACGGCCTCTACGGCAGGCTCGCGGCGGCGCAGCACCGGCTCGAACGCATTGCCGGACAGGTATCCGGAAACGAAGTCCTCTATTTTCGCCATTGGACTGTCGCGCGTCAAATCCGGATCCGCAAACAGCGCCGGAGTGGGCACGTGGACCCCGGGATCGGCGATCACATACCACGCCGGCGGCAGCTCGATGGGGGTCAACTGCTCCCCTATGCCCTCGGCCCAGGCGTTGTGCCCGCGCACGAAAACCGGCACATCCGCACCCAGCTGCAGGCCCAGTGCGGCCAGCGCATCCGGGCCCAGCCCGGTGTGCCACAGCTGGTTCAATGCCACCAGGACGGTCGCCGCATCGGACGACCCACCGCCGAAGCCACCGCCCGCCGGAACGTGCTTTTCAACGATGATGTCAACACCTTCGACGATTTTGCACGACGCCTGCAGCAAAAGCGCCGCGCGCACGGCGAGGTCATCGGCCTCCGCCACGCCGGGCAGTGAGGCGCCTTGGCGACGCACCTGCCCGTCCTGGCGCAGGCGAAGTCCGATCCGGTCACCCCAGTCCAGCAGCCGGAACACGGTCTGCAGCTGGTGGTAGCCATCGGCGCGACGGCCGGTGATGTTGAGGAACAGATTCAGCTTTGCCGGAGCCGGCCACCAGGACCAGCCATCGGCGTCATCATGCGACGGATTCATGGGCCGGCCGCGCCCCACTGGTCGACCACCAGGCGTACCTTGGCGTCGCCCTTGCTGGCTTCGATACGCCGCGGCAGCGACTGTCGGCCATCCTGCGCCGGGTACCAGTCCAGGTAATCCACCTGCCATCCGGCCTGGCGCAGCTGGCGCGGTCGCCCTTCGGCGTCGCGCTGCAGAGCGGCTTCGCCGCTGCCTTCCAGCACCAGGCCACGGGTCCAGTCGGGCAGCTGGTTGACCGGGATGTCCCAGCCGGTCGCCTCGAGCAGGACAGCCTGCGCATCGGCGCCCTCGCGCGGGCCACCGTCCAGCCCTTCCAGCCGGCCGCCGCCCTGCGTGGCGTCACCCTGAAGGCGCCAGCTCTGCCGGGTCACCGGGGCACTGAGCTGGACCTGGTAGGCACTGCCCTGCTGGTCCCATTCAATGCGGCCACTGCCGCCGTTCTTTCCCTTGCTGACCGCCACCCGGCCCTGGAACGCCCAGTCCGGCTGGGCCCGCAGCGCCTGCACGCGTGCTGCTTCGGCACGTTCGGCAGCGGGGGACACGCTGTAGGCCACGTCCGGCACCGGGGTCTTCTGCGAGCCGACCGAGGTACAGGCGGCCAGCGCCAGGGTGACCGTTGCCAGCAGCAACGGCCGGGTCATCGAATGCATCATGGCTTGAAGGTCTCACGGACGCGCTGCAGCGCGCGGTTGTCGGGATCCAGCTTGGCGGCTTCGTCGAAGTAGCGCCGCGCCTCGTCCTGGCGGCCCATCACCCACAGCACTTCGCCCAGGTGCACGGCGATCTCGGCGTCCTTTGCCAGCCCATAGGCGCGGCGCAGCTGCACCAGCGCCTCCTCGTTGCGGCCCAGCCGATACAGCACCCAACCGTGGCTGTCGATGATGGCCGGGTTGTCCGGCTCAGCCACGCGGGCGCGGTCGATCAGCTCCAACGCCTCCTGGTAGCGGTGGGTGCGGTCGGCCAGGGTGTAGCCCAGGGCATTCAATGCGGCGACATTTTCCGGTTCGGTGACCAGCACTTTGCGCAGGTCGGCTTCCGCACGCGGGATGTCATCACGACGCTCCCAGGCCAGGGCGCGCGCATACAACAGCGCGTTCTCGTCGGGATAGGCGGCCAGCCCGCGCGCCAGCGCGTCCAGCTCGCCGGCCTCGTCGCCTGCGCGCAGGCGCAGCTCGGCTTCCAGCAGATAGGCGTCGCGGCGCGCTTCTTCGGCCAGCACCGCATCGGACTGCACCGCACGGACTTCTTCCAGTGCCTTGGCCTGGTTGCCCAGCAGGCCCTGCGCATTGGCCGCGCGCAGGCGTGCTTCGCTCAGCTCATCGCCGCCGGGCACGCTGTGGTACCAGTCCACCGCCTCCTGGTAGCGCTTGAGGTATTCGGCGATCTTGCCCAGCAGCAGGCGCTGCGCCGGATCGGGCTTGCTGGCCGCACGCGACAGCTCGGCGTACAGCGCGGTCAACGCAGTGGCGTCGTCCTGCTTGGCCAGCAGCGAGGCGCGCATGCCGTAGGTCTGGGTGTCCTGCGGGCCGCTGGACAGTACGCGCTCGGCGGCCACCGTCTCGTTCATGCCGTCGTAGGCGATGGCCACGGCATTGCGCAGGTCCACGCTGGTGCGGGTCTGCGGCTCCAGCGCCTGCAGCACCACCACGGCCTCCGCCTTGCGCCCGGTCTGCTGCAACTGGCTGGCGCGCAGCAAGGCCACGCGCGGATCCTGCGGGAACCGGCGCACCACTTCGTCGACCATGCGCTGGGCCAGCTCGGGCTTGTCCATGCGCATCGCCAAGCGGCCGAATTCCTGCCAGACCTCGATCCGGTTGGGGATCGCGTCGGCCTGGACCAGCGCCTCGAGTACCTGCGCCGGCACCCCCGGATCGCGCCCGCCACCGACCAGCGCGGCCAAGGTGAAGCGCCAGCCTTCCTCGCCGGGCGCGGCCAGCAACGCCTTCAGTTCAGTGGTCGCACGCTCCGGCTTGCCCTGGCGCATGGCCAGCGCCGCAGCGGCGCTGCGCATCGACAGCGAGCGCGGTGCGCGCTGCTGCCACAGCGCCAGCGCCTGCCCGGCACGGGCGTCATCATTGGCCAGCATGGCGATCCGGGTGGCCCGTTCGGCCAGTCCGGCGTCACCGTCACTGGCCTGCGCGGCGAGCAGGTACTGCGCGGCCGAGTCGGGCAGTTTGCCCGCCTGCAGAGCGAATTCACCTACCAGCGCGGGCTCCAGCGACGGCTCCTGGCCCCGTTCGGCCTGGTCCAGCACGCGGGCGACGGAAGGGGCTGCCAGCGCGTCGCCAGCCATCAGGCTGAGCAGCAGAACACTGGAGATGCGAATCAATGCGGGCATCGACGGCATTGGGGCCTTAAAATGTGTGCCTATGGCCAGCAGCTTATCGCAAGCAACTGAACAATGACCCTGTGGGTGCTCGGACTGAATCACCAGACCGCACCGGTGGACCTGCGCGAACGCGCAGCCTTCGCCGGTGACGCCCTGCCGCGCGCGCTCGGTTCGTTGCGCAATACCCCGCAGATCGCCGAGGCGGTGCTGCTGTCCACCTGCAACCGCACCGAACTGTATGCGGTGGCCGACTCCGAGACCGCTCTGAACCAGTGGCTGCAGGGCCAGGCCGGCGACCTGCAGGGCTATCTGTACCAGCACGCCGACGCCGATGCGGTGCGCCACCTGTTCCGGGTCGCCACCGGGCTGGATTCGATGGTGCTGGGTGAACCGCAGATCCTGGGCCAGGTGAAGGACGCCTGGTCGGTGGCCCGCGAACATGGCCTGCTCGGCCAGCGCCTGGACCGGCTGTTCCAGCAGACCTTCTCGGTGGCCAAGCGCGCGCGGACCGATACCCAGGTCGGCGCCAACCCGGTCTCGGTAGCTTCTGCCGCGGTGCGGCTGGCGCAGAATTCCTTTGCGCGGCTGGACGATTCCACCGTGTTGCTGGTCGGCGCCGGGGAAACCATCGAGCTGGCCGCGCGCCACCTCAGCGATGGCAAGGTGCGCCGCCTGCTGATCGCAAACCGTACTTTGGCCCACGCCCAGGACCTGGCCAGCCGGCATGGTGGCGTGGCCTTGCCGCTGGCCGAGCTGGACCGTCATCTTGCCGAAGCGGACATCGTGTTTTCCGCCACGGCCGCACGTGAGCCGGTGATCCACCGCGAGGCCGTCGCCACCGCGCTGCGCACCCGTCGGCACAAGCCGATGCTGCTGTTCGACCTGGCCGTGCCGCGCGACATCGAAGCCAGCGTGGCCAGCCTGGACGACGCCTTCCTGTATACGGTGGACGACCTGGAGCGGGCGGTGGAAGACAACCGCCGCAGCCGCCGCGAAGCCGCCGCCGAAGCCGAAGCGATCATCGAACTGCAGGTCGCGCGCTTCGTGGAAACCCAGCAGGCCGGCACCCACCACGCCCCGCTCAGGCAGCTGCGCGCGTTCGGCGAGACCACCCGCGCGGAAATGCTCGAGCGCGCGCGGGCACAGCTGGCCAACGGCAAGCCGGCCGATGAAGTGCTGGAACTGCTCGCCCATGGCCTGACCAACCGCTTGCTGCACCCGCCCACCGCTGCCCTGCGCGCCGCCGCGCTGAGCGGAGATGCCGACCTGACCCGCGCCGCCGAGCGCCTGTTCCCGGCGCAGCCGGGATACCACCATCCTGCCGTGAGACCCGATGACGCCGACCCTGCGCCGTAAGCTTGAAGCGCTGGCCGAGCGCCGCGAAGAACTCGAACGCCTGCTTTCCGACCCCAGCGTGGTGGCCGACAACAAGCGCTTCCGCGATCTTTCGCGCGAGTTCGCCCAGCTGGAACCGGTTGCCACCGCGCTGGCCGAAGAGCGCCGCGCCAAGGACGACCTGGCCGCCGCCGAGGCGATGCGCGCCGACCCGGACCTGCGTGAGCTGGCCGAGGAAGAAGTCGAGGCCGCGCAGGCCCGCCTGGCGCAGCTGGACCAGGACCTGGCCCTGCTGCTGGTGCCGCGCGACCTGCGCGACGAAGGCAACCTGTTCCTGGAAGTGCGCGCCGGCACCGGCGGCGACGAAGCGGCGATCTTCGCCGGCGATCTGTTCCGCATGTACGCGCGCTACGCCGAGCGCCAGGGCTGGAAAGTCGAGATCGAATCGGACAGCCCGGGCGAGCACGGCGGCTACAAGGAAGTGGTGGCCCGGGTGGTCGGGCGCGGCGCGTTCTCGCGACTGAAATTCGAATCCGGCACGCATCGGGTGCAGCGGGTGCCCGCCACCGAATCGCAGGGCCGCATCCATACCTCGGCGGCCACGGTGGCGATCATCCCTGAAGCCGATGAAATCGACGAGGTGCAGATCAATCCGGCCGACCTGCGGGTGGATACGTTCCGTTCCTCCGGCGCCGGTGGCCAGCACGTCAACAAGACCGAATCGGCCATCCGCATCACCCACGTCCCGACCGGGGTGGTGGTGGAATGCCAGACCGAACGCAGCCAGCACGCCAACCGCGACAAGGCGATGAAGCGCCTGAAGGCGCAGCTGCTGGATGCCGAACGTTCGCGCCAGGACGCAGCGCAGGCGGCGTCACGGCGCCTGCAGGTCGGCAGCGGCGACCGCAGCCAGCGCATCCGCACCTACAGCTTCCCGCAGGGCCGCATCACCGACCACCGCGTGGAAGGGCTGACTCTGTACGACCTGCCCAACGTGATGGCCGGCGACATGGATGCACTGCTGCAGCGGCTGTCGCAGGAACACCAGGCCGATGCGCTGGCCCAGCTGGCCGCGTCGGCCTGATCGATGCAGCCTGCCAGCCAGCGCCAGCAGTTGCAGCAGGCGGTCCGCCGCCAGCCGACGGACTTCATCGCCTGGGTGATGCTGGCCGATGCCGAACTGGAAGCCGGTGATCTGGCAGCGGGGGAACAGGCCGCGCGGCGTGCCCTGCAGCTGCGCCCGCGGCATCCCGAGGCGCTGGCCCGGCTGGGCCGGGTGGCGTGGATGGCCGGCGCGCACGGCGATGCCGCGCAGCTGCTCGGCGAGGCCGCGGCCAGTGCGCCGCAGCACCCCGGCATTGCGTTGTGGCTCGGCCACGCACTGGAAGATGCCGGCGATGCCGAGGGCGCGGCCGATGCCTACCGGCGTGCCCACGCGCTGCTGCCCGATGAGCCCTACATCGCCGCGCAGCGGCTGGCCTGGCAGCGCCGCCTGTGCGACTGGCAGGACATTGATGCGCTGTCACGGCAGGTCCGCGATGCCGTGGCCGGCGGCCGTGGCGCGGTGGAACCGTTCGCCTTCCTCAGCGAGGACGCCAGCGCCGCCGAGCAGCTGGCCTGTGCGCGGCTGCGCGCGGCGCAGTTCAGCGGCGTGCGGCCGTTGCCGCCGGCCTCGGTGCGGCCACGCGGCCCGCTGCGGATCGGCCTGCTGTCCAACGGCTTCGGCGCGCATCCCACCGGCCTGCTGACCGTGGCGGTGTTCGAACAACTGCGGCAGGACACGGCGCTGGACATCCATCTTTTCGCGCTCGACCGCGACGATGGCAGCCCGATCCGCCAGCGTCTGCGCGCGGCCACCCGCCTGCACGACGTGGCGGGCCTGCGCCATGCCGACGTGGCCGCACGGATCCGTGCCGAAGGCATCGACGTGCTGTTCGACCTGCGCGGCTGGGGCGGTGGCGGCGTACCGGAAGTGCTGGCCCTGCGCCCGGCTGCGGTGCAGGTCAACTGGCTCGCGTATCCGGGCACCTCCGGTGCACCGTGGATGGACGTGGTGCTGGCCGACGACTTCGTGCTGCCGGCCACGCTGGAGGCGCACTTCAGCGAGCGCGTCGTGCGCCTGCCGCGAGCCTTCCAGCCATCGGACAACACCCGCGCGCTGCAGCCAGCACCGTCGCGTGCCGCGTGCGGCCTGCCGGAACACGGCGTGGTGTTCTGCTGTTTCAACAACAGCTACAAATTGAATCCGCGCAGCATGGCGCGGGCCTTCCAGGTCCTGCAGGGCGTGCCCGGCAGCGTGCTGTGGCTGCTGTCCGGGCCGGGCCGCGCCGATGCCCGCCTGCGTGATGCAGCGCGCGCGGCCGGGGTGGATCCGGTGCGGCTGGTGTTCATGGCCAAGCTGCCGCATGCGCAGTACCTCGCCCGCTACGCGCTGGCCGACCTGTTCCTGGATACCCATCCGTACAACGCGCACACCACCGCCTCGGATGCGCTCTGGGCCGGCTGCCCGGTGTTGACCTGCCCCGGCGATACCTTCGCCGCGCGCGTGGCCGGCAGCTTGAACCACCACCTCGGCCTGCATGCGATGAACGTGGCCGACGATGCCGCCTTCATCACCCGCGCCACGGCGTTGGGCAATGACCCCGCCGCGCTGGCGCAGCTGCGCACGCAGTTGGCCCAGGCACGTGCCGGCAGTGGCCTGTTCGACATGGCCGGCTTCGCTGCGGACCTGTCCCGGATGCTGCAACAGCTGGCCAGCGAACGGGGCTGGCAGGGCGCGCACACCGCCTGAACCGCGCACGCGGCACACTGGGGCTTCCACCCGACGGGAGCCTTCGATGGCAAAGCTGAAGCGCAAGGCCTACGAGGCCCTGCTGGAACCGATGCAGTTGGAACTGGCCACCATGGCGCGCTGGGTGCAGCTGACCGGCCAGCGCGTGCTGGTGCTGTTCGAGGGGCGCGACACCGCGGGCAAAGGCGGCGCCATCCAGGCGATCAGCCAGCACCTCAACCCCCGCCAGTGCCGGGTGGTCGCACTGCCCAGGCCGACCGACCGCGAAGCCACCCAGTGGTACTTCCAGCGCTATGCCAGCCACCTGCCAGCGGCCGGCGAGATCGTGCTGATGGACCGCAGCTGGTACAACCGCGCCGGCGTGGAACGGGTGATGGGCTACTGCAGCGACGCGCAGTACCGGCAGTTCCTGCAGCAGGCGCCGGTGTTCGAACAACTGCTGGTGGACGACGGCATCCTGCTGTTCAAGTACTGGCTGGCGGTGGACCAGGCGCAGCAGGAGGAACGTTTCGCCGAGCGCCATGCCAATCCGCTGAAGGGCTGGAAGCTGTCACCGGTCGACCTGCAGTCGCGCGACAAGTACGAGGCTTACACCCAGGCCCGCGAGGCCATGCTGCAGGCGACCCACCGTACCCATGCGCCGTGGACGCTGGTGGATTTCAACGACCAGCGCACGGGTCGGCTGACCCTGGTCCGCGACCTGCTGGACCGCCTGCCCGATACCCATGTCGACGAGGCGCTGCCCGAGCTGCCGAAGCTGAAAGGCAAGCTGCACCGCGAGCACTACGCGCTGCTGAAGCCGCTCGATGTTTTCCCGATCGACTGAGTACAGCGGGGGCCCGGTAGCTGACGGTGGGTGACAACCGTTGGTCGTCACGCCCCCCCTCACTCCCCCGGCTTACTTGCCGGCAATGCGCGCTTCGATATCCGCCGCCGTGACCGGACCCACGAACGAATGCACCACCTTGCCCTGCGGGTCCACCAGGTGGGTCAGCGGCAGGCCACGCGGGGTAGCGAAGTCGGCCGGCGGATCGTACGGGTCGACGATGGCGATCGGATAGGTCACCGGCCGTTCCGTCAGGAAGGCCTGCATGTCCGCCGGTTCGATTTCCTCATACGCCAGCCCGACCACTTCGATCTCGCTGCGCATCGCGTGCAGCGCGGACAGCTCCGGCATCTCCTTGCGGCAGGGAGCGCACCAGGTGGCCCAGAAGTTCACCACCACCCACTTGCCGCGGTGCGCGGCCAGATCATACTCGGCACCGTCCACGGTCTTGACCTTCAGGGCCGGGAACTCGGCCGTGACCCGCTCTGCAGGCGCTGCACCATCGGCTGCGCCCAGTGCCGCATCCGGGTCGGCGGCAGGCGCTGGCGTGGCCGCGTCGGCAGCAGGCGGCGCGGCGGCCGGTGCGGTGGCAGCAGGTTCGGCGGCCGGCTTGCAGGCGGCCAAGAGAACGGACAGGGTGACGACCAACAACTTGCATCTCATCGGGGCGTATCTCCGGGGGGATAGATGTCGCTGACGCGACGCTTGAGTTTCTCACGCAGTGGCAGGCGCAGTTCGTCCAGCGCCGCCAGCGCGGCCTGGCCCAGGCTGTCCTGGCGATAGGGCAGGTGCGCTTCGGCCACCGGGATGCGCAGCTGGGTGGACTCGTACAGGTCGGCCAGGGTCAACTGCTCCAGGTCACGCGCCAGCATCCACTCACCGTTCTCGACGCGGCGCAGCAGCGCGATCCGCTCCATGTCGCACAGCAACTGCTGCAGCAGCGAGTCGGTCATCATCGGCTCGTGCTGCAGGATTTCGTCGTCCTCCAGGCCCTTGCCCAACGCGCGCGCCTGCTGGAAGCGCCCGAGCAGGCGCAGCAGCGCGTAGAACTCATACCCTTGCGGCAGGCGCAGTTCCGCCGGCTGGTAGCGGAAGGCGGCCATCGAAGAGGCCAGGGAAGCGCCCAGCAATACCGCCACCCAGCACAGGTAGATCCACAGCAGCAGGATAGGCACGAAGGCGACGGTGCCGTACAGCTTCTGGTAGGACTGGAAGCTGCCCAGGTAGGCGCCGATGCCCCACTTCACCAGTTCCAGCAGGATCGCCGCCAGGATCGCACCGGGCACCGCATGCTTCCATTTGACCGTGTGGTGCGGCACCACGCGGTACACCAGCGTGATGCACACGAACTCGATCAGAACCGGGGCCAGCCGCAGCGAGAAATCGGCCAGCCACCGTCCTTCCTGGGTACCGAACAGCGGCAGCGCGAACACCCGCGCCGAGACGGCCAGCGAGGCCGCCGCCAACATCGCACCAAGGGTCAACACGGTCCAGTAAACCAGGAAGCGGGTCAGCTTGGGCCGCGACGATCCCACCCGCCAGATCTGGTTGAAGGTTTCTTCCACGCTGTTGAGCGTGATCAGCAGCGAGATCACCAGCGCGATGAAGCCGGCGGCGGTGAGTTGGCCGGCGCTGGCGCTGAACTGTCGCAGGTAGCCTTCTGCCGCACGCGCCGCGCTGGGCACGAAGTTGGAGAACACGTAATCGCTGAGCTGGTCGCTCCAGCGATCGAACACCGGGAAGGCGGACAGCACGCCGAACACCACGATGGCCAGCGGCACCAGGGCGAACACGGTGGTGTAGGCCAGCGCGGCAGCGGCCTGGAACAGGCGGTCATCAAGGAAGCGCCGCCACAGGAAACGGCCGAAGCTGGCAGCGCGTGGACGGTCGCGCGCGCGCTCCATCCATAGATTGATCGTGTTCAACGGTTCCATCGGCGCAAGGGTACCCGATGCAGGATCGCCGCAGGATAGCCATACTGGCGTCTCCTGGACGAGAAAGCGGGTCGATGATGGGCGAGATCCTGGTGCTCTACTACAGCCGAGGCGGTTCGGTGGCACGGCTGGCGCGGCAGATCGCGCGGGGCATCGGCGAGGTTCCGGGCATGGCCGCGCGCGTGCGCAGTGTGCCGGCCGTGGCCGCCGTGACCCAGACCGCGCGTCCGCCGGTACCCGATGAAGGCGCGCCGTATGTCAGCGTCGAAGACCTCGCCGAGTGCGATGGGTTGCTGCTCGGCAGTCCCACCCGGTTCGGCAACATGGCCGCCCCGATGAAGCACTTCCTGGATGGCCTGGGCGCGGAGTGGGTCAATGGCACGCTGGCCGGAAAGCCGGCGGCGGTGTTCACCTCCACCGCCTCGATGCATGGGGGCCAGGAATCCACCCTGCTGTCCATGCAGCTGCCGTTGCTCCACCACGGTTGCCTGATCGTCGGCATTCCGTTCACTGAAGCTGCGTTGAGCCACACCACCAGCGGCGGCACGCCCTACGGTGCCAGCCACGTGGCGGGCGCCAATGATGATCCGCAGCCCAGCGAGGACGAAGCCACCCTGGCCCGCGCGCTTGGCCGACGGGTCGCCGATATCGCACGGCGGCTGGCCTGATGGCCGCCACCGCGCGCACCGTGCTGCTGCTCGCCCTGATGGGCCTGGCGGCGCTGTACGCCGGCTGGTTCATCAACGACCGCCACTGGCTGGCGACCCAGCTGGTGTTCACCGCCCCGCCGCTGGTGCTGGCGATTGCGCTGCGGATGGGCTGGCGCAAGGCCGGCTTCTGGGCCAGCGTGCTGGCGCTGGGCTGGTTCAGCCATGGCGTGATGAGTGCCTGGAGCCATGCCGAAACGCGCGCGCTGGCGTGGCTGGCGATCTGCCTGTCGCTGCTGGTGATCTTCGCCGGCAGCCTGCCCGGCCTACGCGCACGTTTCAGCCGAAAGCAACGCTGACGGCCCCCACCGGGGCCGGTATCATCTGCGTTCCTGTTCCTGCAGCGCCGTTCCAGGCTCCGAAGACATGCCCATGATGGAAGACCTCCTGATCGTCACCACCGGTGGCACGATCGACAAGATCTACTTCGACGACAAATCGGATTACCAGATCGGCGATCCACAGATCGGCATGATCCTGCGCGAGCTGGGCGTGACTTTCCGCTTCAACGTCATCCCGATCCTGCGCAAGGATTCGCTGCACATCAGCGATGACGACCGCGAGCTGATCCGCGCCACCATCGCCGCACAGCCTACCCGCCATGTGCTGGTCACCCACGGCACCGATTCGATGGTGGCTACCGGAAAGGTGCTGTCGACCATCCCGGACAAGACCATCGTGATGACCGGCGCGTTGAGTCCGGCGCGCTTCCGCGGCTCCGATGCCGAGTTCAACATCGGCTGCGCCATCGGCGCGGTGCAGTCGCTGGCCGCCGGCGTGTACATCGCGATGAACGGGCGCATCTGGGATCCGCAGAGCGTCCGCAAGAACGTGGCCGAGAACCGTTTCGAAGCGGCCTGACCGCTCAGGAGCCGCCCCTCCCGGGCGGCTCCTGCGCTGCATCACCTCACTGCGATGCCACCACTTCGATGGACCGGTCCACGGCGGAGTCGGCATCTGCCATGCCTGCTCCGCAGCCCTGCGGGCAAGCGATCAGCAACGGTCGCGCGGTCTCTTTCAGGATATCGGCGACCTGCGCAGGCGTAAGACGGCCATCCACAGCCGACTGCATCAGCGCCACTACGCCGGCAACGTGCGGGGCCGCCATCGAGGTACCGTTATAGGCGGCATAGGCAGGCGCACCCGGCGAGGTGCGTCCACTGTTCAAGGTGGAAAGGATGTTCTCACCAGGTGCCGCCAGGGTGATTCCCCTGCCGTAATTTGAAAAACCCGCACGCGCACCGCGTGAGGTCGTGGCCGCCACCGCCAACACCCCACGGCAGTTGGCCGGCGTGAACCGCGACACATCCGCGTTGCTGTTTCCCGCTGCGACAACCACCGTTGCACCGGCCTGGATCGCCCCGTCCACGGCGGCCTGCGATGCGCGATCGCAGGCACCCTGGCCGCCCAGCGACAGGTTCAGCACTTTGGCGGGGTTTGCATTGCGCGGAATGCCCCTGACGGTGCCGCCCGCAGCCCACACCATGCCGTCGGCGATGTCCGAGGTGTAACCGCCGCCCTTGCCGAGGACACGGACATGCACCAGTTTGGCGTCGAAGGCCGTTCCGGCGACCCCCTGCCCGTTGTTCGTGGCTGCAGCAACGGTGCCGGCGACGTGGGTGCCATGCCAGCTGGAGGGTCGACCCCACTGGCTGTCGCCGGTGTCTTCCGGGTTGTCATCCCGACCGTTGCCGTCGCCGGCCATGCTGCCGTTGCTGATGAAGTCGTAACCCGGAAGCGTATTGGCGTCCAGTTCCGGATGGCGGGTGCGGCCGGTGTCGATGATCGCCACCACCTGCCCGGCGCCGGTGGCCTTGTCCCACGCCGGCCGCACGTTGAGTGATGCGGCACTGTTGGAGAAGCCCCACTGTTCGTTCAAGCGCGGATCGTCGGGATCCAGCGCGGGCTTCAGGATGCGATCCACCTGCACGTGGTCCACCTCCGGATCGCTCGCCATGGCCGCCATCCAGGCACCGGCCTGCGCGCGGTCCAGCGCTTTTCCGGCGCGCACCACCATAGGCCCGGTGGCCATCCGGCGCAGCACCTGCATGCCGCCGGTCGCCATGCGCAGACTGGATCCGGCACGGCCCAGCGCGGCCTGCATCGCGCCTTCATTCTCGCGCAGTGCACTCCCGTCACGCAGGTGCACGATGAACTGCTGGTGGGTGTCCGACTGCACAAGGCCGGAAAGATCTACGTCGCCGGCATGGGCCGATGCGCTGGACATCGCCATCAGCACACACGCAACGGCAGGTGACAGGAACGTTTTCTGGCAGGGTATTTTCATCTGGAGCCTCCTTTGGTTTGTGGCCAGTCGATCGTGTGCTTGTGCACCTGCGGCGGGTATCGGGCATCCACCCGCCTGGCTCCCGGCACATGACACGGGAAAGGTGAAACTTTCTCCCTGTCCGGTTCGCCGGCGGGCTCCACCCGTGCGTGTGATGAAGCGGCGCGCTATTCGGCCTTGGCCTTTACCATGAGCCCGCTGTAGTCGCTGATTGCCTTGATCCGTATGTGCCAGGTTCCGGAGCCTGGCCAGACGCGCACGCAGGTCTTGCTGTTGCCGGTGCCCTGGGGACGGCAGTTGTATTCGGTATCGGTGGGCCTGACCGCGTGGCGGGTGTACAGATCAACATCGCCGGATCCTTCGCCGATCTGCACCACCAGCATGTTGCTGCCGGCCGGCACGTTGAAGGTGTACCAGCGCTCGCTCCCGGCAGTGCCGCTCAATCCCCTGACCGGTACGTCGTTTTCCAGATCCGACGGGTCCGGGTCCGGATCGGGGTCTGGATCCGGACCGGTATCGCCGGCGGCCGCCCTGGCCACGACGACGGCAGCGTCGACCAGCCCGGCGCCGCAGCCGCCGGTGCAGGTACCGGGCAGCGGCCGTGCGGCACTTCGCAGCAAGGCGTCCACCTGCGCGGGCAGCAACGGCTTGGGCGCTACCGATTGCATCAGCGCGACCACGCCCGCCACGTGCGGGGCCGCCATCGAGGTGCCGCTGTAAGCGGCATAGCTGGGTTGTGCCGGGCCCTGCTGCCCATCATTCAAGGTGGACAGGATGCTTTCGCCCGGCGCGGCCACCGTGATGCGCGCACCGTAGTTGGAGAAGGATGCGCGGCTGCCTGCGGCGTTGGTGGCCGCCACGGCGACCACGCCGCGACAGTTCGCCGGCCGGTAACGCGCTACATCGTCATTGGAATTGCCCGCCGCCACGATCACCGACGCACCATGGGCAATGGCCGTATCCACCGCGGCCTGGCTGGCCCGGTCGCAGGTGCCGAAGCCACCCAGTGACAGATTGACCACCTGCGCTGGATGCGGATTGTCCGCCACCCCGGGCACCCGCCCGCCTGCGGCCCAGACGATGCCATCGGCGATGTCCGACTGGAAACCGCCACAGCGCCCCAGCACGCGCACCGGCACCACCTTGGCATTGAACGCGGTGCCGGCCACGCCGATGCCGTTGTGGGTGGATGCTGCAACGGTGCCGGCCACATGCGTACCGTGCCAGCTCGAACGCGAACCGCCAGCGGAGCTGCATTCACCGGGAGGATACCAATCGCCTGCATCGGTGGCATCGCCATCGCGCCCATCGCCATCGCGGGACATCGCCGGATCGCTGATGAAGTCGTAGCCGGGAAGCATGTTGGCGTCGAGGTCGGGATGGCGGGTGATGCCCGTGTCGATGACCGCCACTACCACGCCCTTGCCACTGGCGATGTCCCAGGCAGGGCGGATACCCAGCGCGGCATTGCTGGCGCCGAAGCTCCATTGCTCGCCCAGGCGGGGATCATCGGGATTCCATGAAGGCCGCAGGATGGCGTCCAGCTGCACGGCATCCACCTCTTCCTGCTGTGCCAGCGCGCGGAGCAGCTGTTCGGCCTCGGCGGCATCCAGGGGAACGCTGGTACGCACGACCGTGCTGCCGGTCGCCATGCGCCGCAGTGCGTGGACCTGCACCGCCCTGCCGCCTTTGCGGGGAAGCGCATCGGCGGCCCGTTGCAGGCTTCGCGCCGCGCCTGCCAAAGACGATGCCGACGCACTGCCAGACCGATAGGCGACAATGAAATGCTGATGCGCGGTGTTGCCGGCCAGCCCTTGCAGATCGACGTTACCGGCTTGGGAGAGCGGGCTCGCGCAAAGACCCGCCACCACGAGGGCAACGGCTGCAGCGACGGGATGGTACCGGGTAAGCACACGGCAATGGGTGGACATGGTTGCTGACTCCTCGCAGTGGGACGGCACCTGTCACTGCGCAGAGGAAAAAAGCCGCAGCAGGCACTGTCACTGGCGACGCGATGATCGGCCTTCAACACCGTCACGGCGTAACCGGCACGCTCATGCTGCGCGCCTGCAACGCCGCCCATCATCGGGAAAAGCCGTAGCCGCGCCGAGGGGGTCTCCGTTAATGGAGTCGCCGTAACGCCCGACTGCAGGGCACCGCCAAGGTCAGGCCGATACGACGACGCCCCGGCAGGGCCGGGGCGTCGGGAGACACGCTGGAACGGCTTCGGTCAGTACTGCGCGCGCACGGTCAAACCGGAGAACGTGCTGTAGGCCTTGATCCGCACGTGCCAAGTACCTGCGGCCGGGTTGCTGATGGTGCAGGTCTCGTTGTTGCCGCTCAGGTAGGGACGGCAGGCGTACGTGCTGTCGGTCGGCGCGCTGCCTTGGCGCAGGTACAGGTCGGCATCACCACTGCCGCCGCTGATCGCCACGCGCAGTTGGGTGGCACCGCTGGGAACGGTCACGGTGTAGCTCAGCGCCGCACCGGAAGCGGCACCCAGCCCCCCCACCGCTACGTTGTTCTGCAGCACCGTGCCGGTGCCCGGATCCGGGTTGCCACCGCCGCCGCCCAGCGCCGCCACCACCGCCGCATCGGCGTTGACGATGCCCGCACCGCAGCCACCGGAGCAGGCACCTGGCAGGGCGCGCGCGGTGTTCTTGATGATGGTTTCCACCTGCGCCGGGGTGAGCGCGCTCGGTGCCACCGACTGCATCAACGCCACCACGCCGGCCACGTGCGGGGCCGCCATCGAGGTGCCGTTGTAGGACGCGTAGGTCGCCGAGGCCGGCACCGTGGTACCGGTGTTGAGGGTGGACAGGATGGCCTGGCCCGGCGCGGAGATGTCGATGCCGGCACCGTAGTTGGAGAAGCTGGCCTTGGCGCCGGTGTTGGTGGTGGCTGCCACCGCGATCACGTTGGCGCAGTTGGCCGGGACCGACGTGGAGACGTTGCTGGCTTCGTTGCCGGCGGCCACCACCACGGTGGTGCCACGTCCCACCGCGCCGTTGATCGCGTTCTGGTAAGTGGCCGAGCAGCTGCCACCCCCGCCGAGGGACATGTTGATCACTTCGGCCGGATTGGCGTTGGCCGGTACGCCGCTGACCGTGCCGCCGGAGGCCCAGACGATGGCATCGGCGATATCGGAGGTATAGCCGCCGCACTTGCCGAGCACGCGCACCGGCACCACCTTGGCGTTGTAGGCCGTGCCGGCCACGCCGGTGCTGTTGTTGGTCACCGCGGCGATGGTGCCGGCCACGTGGGTGCCATGCCAGCTGGAGTTGGAGGCCGGATAGCCCGCGCCACATTCATTGGCGGCGTACCAGTCGCCCTGGTCGTTGGCGTTGTTGTCCCGTCCACCACCGTCGCGTGCCATCGCCGCGTCGCTGATGAAATCATAGCCGGGCAGGATGTTGGCATTCAGATCCGGATGGCTGGTGATGCCGGTGTCGATCACCGCCACCACTACGCCGGTGCCGGTGGACTTGTCCCATGCCGGACGCACGTTGATGGACGCGTTGGACGTACCGAAGCCCCACTGTTCGCCGAGGCGGGCGTCGTTCGGCACCAGGGTCGGCCGCATGATCTGGTCGACCTCCACGTACTCCACGTTGGGATCGGCGGCGAGCCTGCGCATCAGCATTTCGGCCTGCGCGGCATCCAGCGGCTGATCTGCCCGGACCACGCTCGGGCCCACCGCCAGCCGGCGCACCTGCTGCAGGCCCAGCGCGCGTCCCTGGGCCGCCGACAGGCCCGATGCCGCAGTCCTGAGCGAGCTCGCCAGGGCTAACGGCGTGGCCAGTGGCGCGCTGTTGTCGCGGAACTTGACGATGAACTGCTTGTGGGTCGGCGCGGACGACAGGCCGCTGAGGTGGACGTCGCCGGCGAACGCCGGGGCTACCAGCAGCAACGAGGTGAGCACGGAGGCCCCCATGACGACCACTGCACGCTGACGCAGACGCGGTTGCGAAACCTGGGACATCGGATTTCCTTTTCTGGGTTCTGGCATGGATGCCGGATTCGGCTGAGGGCGCCGGTCGCGATTCGCAGGCTGCGCTGCACTGGCGGGAATCGGTACCGGGGCGGACAGTCCCCCGTGCGCTGTCCACAACGTCGAAGCTAGTCGGTTCGAGCCATTCGCGACAATGTTTCAGCCCCACTTCAGTGACGTGAAATGTCGGAAGTGAGACTTTTGGTGTCTAAAATTTGTAAAGGTGAAGGAACTTTCACCGGTCCTTCACGGTCCCCGGCTGTCCCTGGCCTGTCCTGGATTGACTGTGCCGACATCCACCAGGCAATAAAAAGCCCGTCACAGGGACGGGCTTACAGGGGGATTCCGCCGAGCATGGCTCGGCGCTACCGGCTACACACCTGGGCCCGCGCGGTGCTGTAGCGCCGAGCCATGCTCGGCGGGGCACCGTCAGCCGGTCAGGCGAGCTTGACCAGCCAGCCGTGGCGGTCCGGCAGGCGGCCGTACTGGATGTCGGTCAGTTCCTTGCGCAGCGACAAGGTGACTTCACCGGCTGGCGCGTTGATGTCGCCGACTTCGAAGCCTTCGCCCTTCAGCTGGCCGATCGGGGTCACCACCGCCGCGGTGCCGCAGGCGAACACTTCGGTGATCTCGCCCGACGCCACGCCCTGCTTCCATTCATCGATGCTGACCTTGCGCTCTTCCACCTTCATGCCACGGTCGCGGGCCAGCTGCAGGATGCTTTCGCGGGTGATGCCTTCCAGGATGCTGCCCGACAACTGCGGGGTCACCAGGGTGCCATCCTTGTAGACCAGGAAGACGTTCATGCCGCCCAGTTCTTCCAGGTACTTGCCTTCGGTGGGGTCCAGGAACAGCACCTGCGAGCAGCCCTGCGCCTGCGCCTTCTGCTGCGGCAGCAGCGAGGCGGCATAGTTGCCGCCGCACTTGGCTGCGCCGGTGCCGCCCTTGGCCGCACGCGCGTACTCGGTGGACAGCCAGATCGACACCGGCGCCACGCCCTTGGCGAAGTACGGGCCGGCCGGGCTGGCGATCACGTAGTAACCGGCCTTGTGCGCGCCGCGCACGCCGAGGAAGGCTTCATCGCCGATCATGAACGGACGGAAGTACAGGCTGGATTCGTCGGCCGACGGCACCCAGTCCTTGTCCAGTGCGACCAGCTGCTTCAACGATTCAACGAAGATGTCCACCGGCAGTTCCGGCAGCGCCAGGCGCTGCGCCGAACGCTGCAGGCGACGGCCGTTGGCATCGGGGCGGAAAGTCCACACCGAGCCGTCGGCATGCCGGTACGCCTTGATGCCTTCGAAGATTTCCTGGCCGTAATGCAGCACCGCGGCGGCCGGATCCAGCAGCAGCGGGCCGTACGGGCGCACGTTGGCGTTGTGCCAGCCGGTGTCCTTGTCCCAGCGCACTTCCACCATGTGGTCGGTGAAATGCAGGCCGAAGCCCGGCTTTTCCAAGATGGCGGCGCGCTCATCGGCGCTGCGCGGATGGGCCGAGCGGGTGACGTCGAAGCTGATGTTGGACTGGGACACCGGATGTTTCCTGTTCTGGTTGCGGTTGTTACCGGGATTCCACCACGCGGGCGGCGTACGGTCGGGTCAGAGCATGCCGGTTTCCAGGCGCGCCGACTCGGACATCATGTGGCGGCCCCATGGTGGATCGAACACCAGTTCCACGTCGGCCTCGGCCACGGTGGGGATGATTTCCAGTTTGCTGCGCACGTCGTCGACCAGGATGTCGCCCATGCCGCAGCCGGGCGCGGTCAGGGTCATCTTGACGTCGACCTCGCGGCGGCCATCGTCCAGGTGCTTGAGCTCCACTTCGTAGACCAGGCCGAGGTCGACGATGTTGAACGGGATCTCCGGGTCGAAGCAGGTGCGCAGCTGCTGCCACACCAGTTGTTCGACCTGTTCATCGCTGGCGTCGTCAGGCAGCTCCAGCGGTGCCGGGGCCTCCTTGCCGATGGCATCGCCATCCCGTCCCGCGATGCGGAACAGGTTGCCTTCGACGAACACCGTATAGCTGCCACCCAAGGCCTGGGTGATATAGCCATAGCTGCCGGCGGGCAGGGTCACCGTTTCGCCCTGCGGGACCATGACGGCCTCGCAGTCGCGTTCGAAGTGGACTGGTTCACTGCTACGGGAATACATGAGGCTCGATCTGGGGGCTGCGGACGCGCCGCGCAAGGCGACATTTTAGCCCAGCGGCCCGGCGCCCGCCCGTGCACTGCGGCAAACCCAGTATCCTGTTGGCATCCAAAGGGAAATCCGCATGCCCTCTCCTGCTGTACGCACCAGGACCGTGTCCTGGCTCTGGCCCGTGATGTACCTGATCGGCGCCGGCACGGCCCTGCTGGCCTGGGTGTTCTTCGCATTGATGACCGGCCGCCAGCTGGGTTGGATGGCGATCGTGGTGGCGCTGGAACTGCTGTTCATGCTGCGCCTGGGCACCCTGCGCGGCGGCGTGCTGCGCGCCCTGCTGGTGGCCGGCGGCACACTGCTGGTGACCGCGCTGGCCTGGTGGAGCATCGCCAGTGCGTGGCTGGGCGGATCGATGGGGCTGACTCCCTGGGAGTCCGCACTGCGCATGGGCCCGCATCTGGCGTGGACGCTGGTGGGGCTGGCCAACGTCACCGCCGACTGGCTGTGGCTGCCGGTAGCGGTGGTGTTCGCGGCATGGCTGGGCTGGCAGAAGCGCCTCTGACGCAGCGCCAGCAGGTTCGGTGGGTGACGACCGGCTCTGGTGGGTGACGACCGGCTTTGGTGGGTGACGACCGTTGGTCGTCACGCTGTTGCTTTCCGCTGCGCTCGCCGAGCATGGCTCGGCGCTACCGTTGTGGTCTCCGGTAGTGACGGCCGCTGGCCGTCATTCCCTTGCTGGGGAGGGGGCTCAGTGCCCCCCATCCAGCCCCTTCAGTTCACTCACCAGCGAACCCGCCGCCGCCGCCCCATCGCCGTACAGCATGCGGGTGTTGTCCGCATAGAACAGCGCATTCTCGATCCCGGCAAAACCGGTACCGCGCCCGCGCTTGATCACCACCACGTTGCGCGCATTGACCACATCCAGGATCGGCATGCCGTAGATCACGCTGGCCGGATCGGTGCGTGCCACCGGATTGACCACGTCGTTGGCACCGATCACCAGCACCACGTCCGTGCTCGGGAACTCCGGATTGATGTCGTCCATGTCGGCGATCAGGTCGTACGGCACGCCGGCTTCGGCCAGCAGCACGTTCATGTGTCCGGGCATGCGGCCGGCCACCGGATGGATGGCGAACTTCACCTTGACCCCGCGCGCGATCAGCCGCTGCGCCAACTCCCAGATCTTGTGCTGCGCCTGGGCCACGGCCATGCCGTAGCCCGGCACGATCACCACGCGTTCGGCGAAGGCCATCATCGCCGCCACGTCGGAGGCATCGATCGGCTTCTGCGCGCCGGTGATTTCCTGCGCCTCGCCGCCCGCGCCGCCGCCGAAGTTGGAGAACAGCACGTTGCTGATCGGGCGGTTCATCGCCTTGGCCATCAGCCGGGTCAGCAGGATGCCGGCCGCACCGACCATCATGCCGGCGATGATCAGCGCCTCGTTGCCCAGCACGTAGCCTTCGAAGGACACCGCCAGGCCGGTGAACGCGTTGTACAGCGAGATCACCACCGGCATGTCCGCCCCGCCGATCGGCAGGGTCATCAATACGCCCAGCGCCAGGGCCAGCACGAAGAAGGCGATGATCGCCCAGGGTGCCAGCGTGCTGGCGGCGATGATGCCCAGCACCACCACGGCCAGCGCCACGATCATGTTCAGCGCCTGCTGGCCGGGCCAGGTGATGCGCCGGTCCAGGCGACCGTCCAGCTTCGCCCAGGCGACCACCGAACCGGACAGCGAGACCGCGCCGATGGCCGCACCGGTCACTGCCAGTGTCAGCACCATCGCCGAAGGCTGGCGCGCGGCCAGGTCGGCCAACGCCTGCGCGCTCCAGTGGCTGGTATCGCGGTTGGCCAGCGCCGACCAGCGCAACAGCTCCACCGCACCGATGGCCGCGGCCGAACCGCCCCCCATGCCGTTGTACAGCGCCACCATCTGCGGCATGTCGGTGATGGCGACCTTGCCGGCTGACCACCACGCCAATCCGCCGCCCAACGCCAGCGCGACCAGGATAAGCGGGATGTTGTGCAGTTCGGGCAGGAAGAAGGTGGCAACGGTGGCCACCAGCATGCCCAGCCCGGCCCAGCGGATGCCGCTGCGGGCGGTAAGCGGCGAGGCCATGCGCTGCAGGCCGAGCAGGAACAGCGTGGCAGCGACGAGGTAGCTGGTCTTGACCAGCCAATCCAGCAGTTCAGGCGTGCTGACGTTCAAGGTTGCGGCTCCTTGTCGGCGTCGGTGGGCGCCGGCTTGACGCTGGGCTTGAACATTTCCAGCATGCGCGCGGTGACCACGTAACCGCCCGCGGCATTGCCTGCACCCAGCACCACCGCGACGAACCCAAGGATCTTCTCCAGCGGCGTCTGCGCGTGGCCCAGCACCACCATCGCGCCGATCAGCACGATGCCGTGGATGAAGTTCGAACCGGACATCAGCGGGGTATGCAGGATCACCGGCACCCGCGAGATGATCACATGGCCGGCGATGGCCGCCAGCATGAAGATGTACAGCGCCACGAATCCGTCACTCACCGGCACGACTCCCGCTCTGGATGTAGGCCCCATCATAACCATGCGCTGAACCGCGCGCGCTGTGCTGTCAACGCGGGCTGCCTGCACGCGTTGTCCATGGTGAGCCCGACGAAGGACCCGTACCCTGTGCTGGTGAGCAGCCCCCTGGCCCCGACCGCCGACGCACCGCCCGCATCACTGGACCAGTTCCTGGCCGGGGTGGGACCGCGCGCGTTCCGCTTCGCCGAGGCCGGCCTGCGCCATCGCGAGAATGCGCTGGACGCGGTGCAGGACAGCCTGATCCGCATGCTGGACTACCGGGAAAAGCCGGCCGCCGAGTGGCCGCCGCTGTTCTGGAGCATCCTGCGCCGGCGGGTGATCGACCTGCAGCGCCGTCGCCGCTTCCGCCTGCCGTTCTGGCGCGACAACGTGGATAGCGACGGTGAGCCGGTGGACTGGGCCGATGAGGGCCCGGGCCCGGCCGACGTCCATGCCGGGCGCGAACAGTACGATGTGCTGGTGCAGGCCCTGCGCACGCTGCCACCGCGACAGCGCGAAGCCTTCACGCTGCGCGTGCTGCAGGACCTGGACGGCGCCACCACCGCACGCGCCATGGGCTGCAGCGAAGGCGCGGTAAAGACCCACTTGGCGCGTGCCCGCGACGCGCTGAGAACCCTGATGGAGAATCCGACGTGAGCCGCACCCTGCCCCCCGACGACCAGTTGCAGGCCCTGCACCAGCAGGCCGTGCAGGCGCTGTCGCCCGCCACCCTGGCGCGCCTGCGCAACGCGCGGCATGCGACAGCGGCATCACGGCGGCGACCCGCCTGGTGGATGGCTACCGCCTTCGCTGGGGTAGCGGCGCTGGGCGTCGGGCTGAGCCTGCAGATGCGCTCGGCGCCTTCACCGCTGCCGGCGGTGGCGCCGATGGTGGCCGCGCTGGAAAGCGATGGCGCCGCGCTGGATGAAAACCCCGATCTTTACCTGTGGCTGGCCAGCACCGACCTGGCGATGGAGTGACCTGATGAACGCCTATCTCCCTTCCCGCCTGTTGCCTGTACTGCTGGTGTTGCTGAGCGCCAGCGGCGCGGCGTTCGCGCAGGAAGCCGCGCCGCCGGCCTGGGAACAGCTGACCCCGGCCCAGCGCGACGCACTGGTCGCCCCGCTGCGCGACCGCTGGAACAGCGCCCCACCCGAACAACGCCAGCGCATGCTGCAGCACGGCCAGCGCTGGCAATCGATGACACCGGAGCAGCGCGACCAGGCCCGCAAGGGCATGCGCCGTTTCGATGGCATGACCCCCGAGCAGCGCGAACAGGCCCGCGCGCTGTTCGCCAAGATGCGCGGCATGACCCCGGAGCAGCGCACTGAACTGCGCGCGCGCTGGGGCACGATGAGCAACGACCAGCGCCGCCAATGGGTACGCGACAACCCGCCGCCCCCGCGCAACCGCGACTGACCGCGCCGACGCTCCGGTAGCGACGGCCGCCGGCCGTCCCGCTCTCGCCTCGGTAGTGACGGCCGCTGGTCGTCCCGCTGTTGCCTCGGTGGGTGACGACCGTTGGTCGTCCCGCTCTCGCCCCGATAGTGATGGCCGCTGGCCGTCCTGCTGTTGCCCCGGTGGGTGACGACCGTTGGTCGTCACGCTCTCGCCCCGGTAGGTGACCACCGTTGGTCGTCACGCTGTTGCAGTTGAGATTACCGCTCAGCCACCGGCCACCCAGCGCGTCTTCGCCAACAACTCATCCTCCCAATCAAACCGCACTTCCCCGTCATGCACGAACAGGCTGACGAAGTTCAACACGTTGCGGGCATACATCTCGCTGGCCTGCGCCGCGCCCAGGCTGGCGAGGTTCAACGGGCCATCCACCACCACGCCAGCGTGCTCTATGCACTCACCCGGCACGGTCACCGCACAATTGCCGCCGCTTTCCGCAGCAAGATCCACGATCACGCTGCCCGGCGCCATCCCTTCCACCATCGCCTGGCTCAGGATCACCGGCGCCGTGCGCCCCGGCACCGCAGCCGTGCAGATCACCACATCCACGCCGCGCAGATGGTCGGCCAGCCGCTGCTGCTGCAGCGCGCGCTCTTCATCGGTCAGCGCACGCGCATAGCCGCCCTCGCCGGCCGCACTCACCCCCAAGTCAAGGAAGCGCGCACCAAGCGACTGGATCTGCTCACGCGTTTCCGGTCGCACATCGAACCCTTCCACCTGCGCGCCAAGCCGCCGGGCCGTGGCAATAGCCTGCAGCCCCGCCACGCCCGCGCCCACCACCAGCACCTTGGCCGGGCGCACCGTGCCCGCCGCGGTGGTCAACATCGGGAAGAAGCGCGGCGCCCGTTGGGCGGCGATCAGCGTGGCCTTGTAACCGGCCATGCCCGCCTGCGAACTCAGTACGTCCATCGATTGCGCGCGGGTGGTACGCGGCAGTAGCTGCAGCGGGAACAGCTGCAAGCCCGGGTCGCCAGCCAGCGCGGCCAATCCGGCATCACGGGCTGGCTGCAGCAATCCCACCACGCTGGCACCGGGCTTCAGACGTGCCAGCCGGGCAGGATCGGGGGACTGCACACAAAGCACCGCATCGATGTCGGCCCATCGCGTGTCATCGACCAGCAGCGCGCCGGCATCCAGATAGGCCTGATCGGTGAAGCCCGCCGCGGTGCCCGCACCGGCCTCGAACCAGACCATGGCACCGCGTGCGGCCAGTTTCTTCGCGGTTTCCGGCGTCAGCGCGACGCGGCGCTCTCCGGATGCGGATTCCTTGACCCCCAGCAACGCTACGGACATACGCTTCCCCGCTGATCGGTAATAAGCCGATAGTAGCGCGCCCCACGCGCCGTTGCTGGCCTGGCGGCCTGCGCCGGCGAGCGGTTTCATCTATCCCACGACAAGGGCAGCATCCGGCATCAGCATGCACTGGAGGGTGAGGTCGTGCGCGCCGCGCCTGCTGGCAACCTCGTCCATCCACGTACTGTCATCGTGATATTCAATCGCCGAGAGCAGTCCGTTCTGGCAATGCAGCACGGCACTGAGCGGCGTGAAGCCACCGGCGACGCTGACCGTCACCTCGGCCAACGTCACGCCATGCCCAGCGAGCGGCAGGGCAAGGCCGTTGTCTACCACTGGCTTGCCCCGCGACGTCTGGTGCAGGCGCATCGTGCGTCTTCCGGGCAGGCGTTCGATACCCGTAATGCAGAGGATCTGACCGGCCCAGCGGGTCGCCATTTCCGGGTTCAGCTGCGCCTGCACGCAGTGCACGATCAGCACTTCCAACCGACTCAAAGCGGCCTTGGGCGCAAACAGCCGCGAGAATATCGACATCATCCTTGTCTTCTCCTGCCTGGGTGGCCACACCGGCCACAGGCTCCATGTCACTACACCGGACCCCACCGTGAAAGTGTCAAATACGACGCGATGCGGTTCCGCCAAGGCGCGATGGTATATCGGCCCGTGATGCCTTGCTCCGTTCATCGTGGCCGACATGCTGGCGCTACGTTTGTGACCCAACGCGCGAGTACCGCTTCGCACGTGCGCCGCGCGGATGAGCGGCACCCGCCCTCTATATTTCGACAGCGTGCACTGCGGGCTGCGCGCACTCGGCATAAGGATAAGACTGGAGGTGATTTGAGCGTCGCTCCCTCTCATGCAGGATGTTGACGACAGCCCATCCGGTGCCCAGCCGGGAAGGCGTGCCCTCCGGCTGGCTTGACCTGCATAAGAGGGGCCTGTTCCACCACGCATGCTGCTTTGGCCGCCGACGCTTTTGACGGCGTACTGTCATCCAAACATGGGCTGGTACCAGAACATTCCCTTTTCCCTCAGCCAGGGAAATCTGACGCCATCGAAAATCGACAGCTGCGCCATGTCGATGCCGTAGCGGCTGAAAATTGAGATCAGCTCCATCAGGTCATCATCCCCAAGAGATGTCGCCACGCGCAAATATATTGAATCGCCCGAACCCTTGATCTCTTCAATCGCAGAAACGGATGCAAGCCAGGCAAACAGGTTTTCTTCGTCGCGAGGCGAGAAGAAAGTTAAATCAGCTATCGCTAATTGAACGACCCCACCCTTATCCATCTCAGACTCCGCATACTTTTTCCTATCCAACACGCTTGAGCCAAGCATCAGGAAACCCGGCCGGAGAGACGTCACATAGCCGCTATAAAAGTCGGATTCAACTTAGCTCACATCCATCCACCACGTAGTTCCATCTACCTCCTGCGTCAAGACAGCCATCTATATCCAACTGGCGGACCATCCAAAGCCCAGTAGATAAGATCACAAAAGCCAAGAGCACTAGCATTACCAGGCTTCTTTTACATGTCATCTCAGCACCGCTGCCGGCAATCCTGCGGGATGATAGACGGAGCATACATCGCTTCAGGAACCTGGTGTCGAGCGCACACGTCCATGCTCAGCCCCCTCACTCCTCGCTTGCCCCCGATTACAGCAACCTCGCCGTCCCTGAAAAACATCAAGCGTGCACCGTCTGAAGAGATCAGTGAAATCAGATCTCGCGATGCGCTTCCCTCTTAAGACCGCCCTGCCCCGCCGATTACATTCAGCACAGCCATACTGGCTCATCTGGCGACTTTCTCGTTGCAGTAACGAAGACTATCCACATCGGTCTCCCAGCAAGTTCCCGCATAAATCAGGGTTTCACGCCCTCGCGCTGATAGCTCAATATCATCTGAAACCCTTCCATTGCAAAATATCATCCTACGACCCATAGCGACGAATCTGTCGGATCGTAACGTCCAGTCATGGCGCCTTGCTAACATGGCGCCTTACTAAATCAATGAAATGTCTGGAGGCCACGTCGACTGTCAAGTCCGCCTTGGCTTCAGCCGTCCTCCCGATAAATGTTCCGCGCGATAACGCCTTCTGCGTTCGAACATCACTATTTTTCGGCAATTCCAAATCTTCGTTAGCCGCCCGTAATTCCATGCCGTTTGGTCGGCCAGACTAATCACCTCGAACCAAACTTTGTGTAACCAACCGCCAGCTCATCACGATAAATATACAGGCCAATGCCACAAGGGTAAATTTGGACTTCACCACCCATCTCCCCAAGCTTACGTCACCTCAAGGGACTCAGCAGGCGATAGCCCGCTCCCTAGTCCGACGCCAGCTCGGTCGAATTGTCGGCGTGCGGAGAATGATAGAAGCCCGCCGCCACCATTGAACCGCAGCAGTTTGGCGAGACGCGCTGGCCATTCTAATCGCCCCCATGCCCGAACACCTCCGTGTACCAAAATCCACTTGGATCCCTGAATCTCTTTGATATTTCTGGAACATCCAAACGCTTTAGCTCAGAAAACGGAATCAGATAGCGACGGAAAAGTGATATGAATTCAAGTGCGTCGTCAAACGTAAGCTCCCCCCTATCAATAACGGCGTATATGGCTCGCCCCTGACCAAATACGTCGCACACTGATCCAATACTTTTCAACCATGTGAAAAAGTAAAGCTCATCCTGAGAGGAATAGAACTTGACACCAGCCATCTCTATTTCGAGGTGCTCTTGGCCACTCATCGTCGTCTGCCTCCTGGGCATTCATTGTCGCGAGCCCCCACCCTTTTATCTTGCACGTCCTGGTGCGAGCCTCGGTGCGCTGAACCGCCCCACCCACTGGGAACCCCTACGTTACCATCCGCGTCCGCTCGTGTAAGAGTGCCCCTTCGGGCTACGGACCCCACTTCGGCCCGTCCTTCGGCGGACATGAACCTTTCGCGTACCTGGCAAAGCGGGAGCCGCCGCGCCACCCGGATAGATGACAGAAGCCAGTCGCTCCTCCTTGGTGTAGGTGTACCGCAAGGTCGTCGCCCCGTGGGTCACCTGACCGCAGCGGTCGTGGCAGTAGTTGATCATTCCATCAGAGATCGCCGAGGCTCTTGGGTTTGCCCAACCGCCTTGCACCCGCAAGCATCGTGCCGCTCTACGTCGCGAGCCGACTGGACTATCCGCAAACCACCAGAAGAGCTTTCCTATTCAGAACCAGCTCAAATTCATGCAAATCTGGAGCCATAACCATTACGTATACCGGCCCCGCATCATCACCACGCTCGTAAGCGAACAAAAACTTGTCTTTTCCATCGGTTCTCTCCTTACCGAGTAATTCGAATCCATCCGTTGCGGTTATACCCTCCTTGACAGCTCCATGTGAGAACCTTGGGTGCCCACCTATCTGAATTTCGGCCACTGAATCATTCACTTGGATGTTGCCCAAATCAAAGTCCGGCCCAGGCTCTTGAGGCTGAAACGTGACACCCGGCGGGAGTGACGCACAAACGTTGAATCTTTCGCTTAGAACGGTTGCCTCCTGCTCAGCCTGGCAGGCAGTAACCAAGACCATCGCAGCGAAAAACAAGAATTTAGTCGCAACCGCAGCCATGTCGAATCGCCTCGTTTCCAGCCGTCAAAATATCTTTAATGTTCTGCTCATTCACAGGAACGGTGAGATTTCTTCCCATAATCCCGGGCCCATAGTCTCCGAGGCCTAAGAGGTGGCCCGCCTCGTGCGCGAATGTAGCATCTCCCCACTGACCAGGCATATACCAATTGCCTTCATTCATATGGGGCAAATGAACGTTCGAAGGCTTATCGGCGACGCCAACAGAAATTCCGTTCGTAGTTCCTATGTGCCATGTAGAGATCGACTGAACCACTGTCTTGACGTCGTAAGGGCCGAACTTACCGCTCCAGGCGCTTTCGATCGCATTGGTGATGTGAGCAATCTGAGCTTGCGTAGCACCTTGGAAATTGATCGGAATAGCGATGCCAATGTTATCGCCCTTTTGGCACACGTATCCGATCAATCCCAGCGGGTCAATCGCGCTTACCGGATCCCGCCGACATAGGCATATGTATTCACTCCCGCCGCCAACCCAATCGGATCACTCTGTACATACCGCCCCACCCCAGCATCATAATCCCGCTGGTAGTTGTAGTTCAGCCCGCTCTCCGGCGTCGCCTGCTGCCCCGGGAAACGCAACGCGAAGCCGAACGCAATCCCATCACCATCCGGATCCTCGTTCGCAGCATCCGCACCAAACGCCTCACCCGTCAGCGCCCACTCCCACACAGGCACATTACGCGTCGCATCAATGATCACCCGCGGTGTACCCAGGTGATCCGGCTGCACGTAGCCCAGCACCGGCACACCCGCACTGGATTCACTGAACACCGCAATCGGATAGTTCTCCAGCCACACCACCTGTTGCTGTGGCACCCCGCTTGCGCTGTATTCGCCCAGCCACTGGCCTGATTCGTCGTACAGCGTCGAGGTGGTCTTGCCGCCCGCCTGCCGCAGCACGCGCTCGCCCCGGTGGTTATACCGGTAAATTCCCAGCGAAGTGCTCCCCTGCTTGACCTGTCCCAACCGGCCAGTGCTGTTGTAGGCGTAGGTCAGACCATTCATCTGCGTTGTGTTGCCCGCAGCGTCATAGGTCCTGGCCAGACCGCCCACGCTGGTCAGGCGATGGCTGGTAGCCGGATAGTGATACGCCAGCGTTCCGGCATCGCTGCCGGGCTGCGACCGGTTACCGGTCGCGTCCCAGCCATAGGTATGCGTCGGCATCCCCGCAGCATCCGCCGCCTGCAACAGGCGCCCCATTCCGTCGTAACCGTAGGTTGCGAGCACGCTTCCGGATGCACCGGCACGCAGCTGGGTAAGCGCCCCCACTGCGTCATATCCAAATCCGAGCTTGAGTCCACCGGTCGACGCATCGCTGACGCTGCTCACCCTGTAGTCCTGATCATGCGGACGGTTCACGCGACGTTCGTTTCCATAGGTCCAGCCGGTGATCGGACCGAATGGCGCATGACCCACCTGCTTGACCAGAAACTGTCGAGCCAAAGTTCCACGCTTCAGCCCTACCTGGGTGACGCGGCCCTGCGCATCCCGCATGTAGTCTGCCACCGCCCCACCGGGATAGATCACAGAGGCAAGCCGTCCCGCCTTGTCGTACGTGTACCGCAGGGTCGTTGCGACGTTGTTGATCGTCTGGATCTTACGGGTCACCTGACCGAAGCGGTCGTGGCAATACTGGCTAGATCCACCGGGGTGAACCACGCGCCCAACCCGGCCGATGGCGAAGCGCTCTGTCGCTGCGCATGCCGCCGGTGCGACGTCGTACTGCACCCCCACGTCTTGAGTGGGATCGGGATAGGCGATGGACGTAACGCGGTTCAACGCATCGTAGCCATAGGTCGCAGTGACGCCACGCGCATCAGTACGCGTCACCCTGTTACCTGCGGCATCGACGGTCATCGTGGCGTTCCCCGTGTCCGGGCTGGAAAGGACCAGCAGGTCACCGAAGCCGTTGTACTGATAGTTGGTATGCAGGCCCTTTGGACGCGCTCATTTGATGCGATCTTTCTCAGGGCAGAAGAAACGGCCGAAGATACATAGCGGCTGAATTCCATCAAAGCGACGGCGGTCGACACGTCAGCCCCCAACCTTTCAAGATGCGAGAAGAGTCTCGAAGCTCACGCCCGAGTGCCGACCCCAGAAACGCTTCCGCACCTCCAAGCCCCGTCCTTTTCACATGGCAACTCTGAGCGCGGGTAACACTCGTTGGCAACATTAAACACACTCTTACCGGCTTATTTGGCACTTTCCGCCTTACAGTAACGAGGACTATTTACGTCAGTTTCCCAGTACGTTCCCGCGTATATCAATGCTTCAGCCCCGCGTGCAGACAGCTCAATATCGTGTGCAAACCTGCCATCGCAGAAGATCATCCTCCGGCCCCTAGCGACGAATCGGTCAGATCGTAACGTCCATTCATTTCGCCTTGCCAAATCAAGGAAGTGCCTTGAGGCCACCTCGACCGTCAACGCCGTCTTGGCTTCAGCCGTCATGCCGATAAATGTTCCGCGGGACAACGCTCTCTGCGTTCGGGCATCACTATTCTGCGGGAATTTCAAACCCTCGTTAGCGGCCTTTAATTCCCCGTCGCTTGGTCGGCCAGACCAATCACCTCGAACCAGACTTCGCGTAACTGACAACCAACTTATCACAATAAAAGTACACACCAATGCAACTAGAACGAGTTTGGCTTTCACCACGAACCTCCCCAGCTTCCGTCACTTCGAGATACCTCACCAGGAGAGAACCCGCCACCTATTCCGACGCCCACCTCAGTCGAAGTTCCCGCGTTTGGAGAATAATTTAACCCTCCGCCCACGCCGCGATAACCGCCTGCACCCGAAATTCCGAACCCCCCGAGATGATCATCGACCTTGGCGCCCGTGGGAACTTCGCATTGATTGAGCCACCCAACACTCAGCGAAGCCTGCAGGCGCCCATTGGGAGAAGGATAAGGTCGACTTAGGCCCCCAGCCACAAATGTGTTCCCGCTTCGAGAAAAAGAGCGAGACGCGCCAAAAACATAGAATGACACACTAACCTTGACAAAATCAGGGGAGCGAATGTTGTGCCCTTGGCCCCACATTTTCATCTCGTTTGGACTCCCCACCACCTGTAGTCCGAGTGGATCAACCGATCGCAATGGATCACCCTCCACATACCCATATGTGCTAAGCCCGCCCAATAATCCAATCGGATCGCTCTGCACATACCGCCCCACCCCAGCATCATAATCCCGCTGATAGTTGTAGTTCAGCCCCGTCTCCGACGTAGCCTGCTGCCCCGGGAACCGCAACGCAAATCCAAACGCGACGCCGTCCCCATCCGGATCCTCATTCGCAGCATCCGCCCCGAACGCCTCACCCGTCAGCGCCCACTCCCACACAGCCACATTACGCGCCGCGTCGATGATCACCCGCGGTGTCCCCAGGTGATCCGGCTGCACGTAGCCCAGTGTCGGCACACCGGCAGTGGACTCACTGAACACCGCAATCGGATAGTTCTCCAGCCACACCACCTGTTGCAGTGGCACCCCGCTTGCACTGTATTCGCCCAGCCACTGGCCAGCCCTTGCTGACTTCCTGCGCGCGGGCCAGACCAGGCGCCAGAATGAGCATGAGCACCGCGGCCGCGCACATGCGCGGCACTGCCATTGAAAACGTCAACATCCTTGTCTCCATCCGTTGAGAACGTGGTGTCAGCCGCAACCGACGCGGCAGGCCGTGCGCCATCAGAACCCAGGAAGGAGGTGAATGTTTGTGCCCGGCGTCTCGGTTAGCGCATTGCAGGTTTGAGACAGCCGGTTGCCGGCTGACGCTGCTGCGCCCGCCTAGCATGGCGATGCCGGTCGTGCTGACCGGCACTCTGCGCCCGCCGAGAATGGCTCGGCGCTACCGGGCAAGGTCAGTGGACGGTGGTGTTTCCGCGCGGATCCAAGCGATCGATCACGCCCTGCATGGCACTGTCGAAGGCGCCGTCATCCACGTGCGGGCGCAGGCGGCCCAGGCGCACCATCACTGCCAGTTCTTCCGGCGATGCGACGCAGAAGCGTACGCCGCGCCGGTTGACGAACAGCAGGCGCTGCGAGATCGGGCTGATCCACGACAGCTTGCCGGCCTGCGCCTTGCCGTCCTTGTCGATGAAGTCCAGCCAGATACCAATCTCCATGCGACGGAATCGATCCGCGTCCGCATTGTCGAAATTGTCGTCTTCCACCGACGCGGTGACTTCCACCGATGCGGTATCCGAAGCCGGCGGGGCGGGCAGTACCACCTGCGGCAGCTCAGGCAGGGCGCGTTCCAGTTCCGGGCGCGACTCGGCGATGCTCTGCAGGGTGTCGTGCAACGCATCGACGGCGCGCGCGGCGCCATCACCGTGCACGCCGACGCTGGCGAACACGCGCCCCAAAGCCGGCTGCCAGGCCTGCAGCCACGGCTTGCCGACGATCTTGCGGCGCGCTTCGGCCACTTCGTCCAGCAGGCCATCGGCCAGGGTCAGGGCTTCGGTCACCGATGCGCCCTCCTCGCCTTCACGCAGCAGCGCCAGGGTCAGGTGGTGCTGCCACGGTTGGCGCAGAAACTCGGCAATCGCCTGCGGCAGGGTGGCGTCGGCAATGCGCCGGTCCAGTTCGGCACTGGCGCGGGCGCGGGCCATTTCCAGTTTTTCCTGGCCACGCTGCGTTTCCGCGGCGCGCCGCTCGGCGATTTCAATCCGGCGCCGATGCTGGGCCAGGAAATCGCGGAACTCTTCTTCCAGGGTCAGGAAGATGGCGAGGTTCTCATTGAACTCCGCCACCAGCCGTTCGATGATTTCTTCGACCTTGCCCATCAGCACGCGCTCGGCCTGGCTTTCGCCGGTGTTGCCTTCGCATGCTTCGGCCAGCGAATTGAGCAGCTTGCGGGCCGGATGGGTCTTCTGCACGAACATGCGGCGGTCCAGCATGGCGACCTTGACGAAGGGCACCACGAGCCGGCCGATCAACTCACGCGAACGGCCTTCCAGTTCACGCTCGTCCAGCATCACGTCGAACAGCATGCCGACCAGGTCGATGGCATCTTCGTCCTGCGGATCGAGCCGGGCCTGGCTGGGATCCACACCCAGCTGGGTGGCGTTGGACAGCACTTCGCTTTTCAGGCGCTGCGCCAGCGATTCACCGTCTTCGCCGATCGCAGCGCGCAGCGTGGCGCTCGGCGTGGCCTGCAGCAGCGACAGCACCGACATCATTTCGCGCTGGCTGAGCGGTCGCTGCTGACCCACCGCGACCTGCGCGGCGGACGTGGCGTCCTCGCGCACATGGCGGGTCTGCCGCAGCAGTTCGTGCAGCGCATCCAGCAGCATGCCCTGCTCACCGCCAGCACTGCCGTGGCCACCGTCATCACCGGGGTGGCCCTGCAGGTTGCCGCGCTGCTGGGCCCAGCGGTCGGTAAAGCGCTGTGCCCATGCCGGTGCGCCTTGGCTGCCATCGGCACCGTCGGCGCCGGGCGGATGACGCTGTTCCACCAGATCGTCGAGCATGCCCTGCGGCGGCGGGCTGGGGGCCCGTTGCGGGGCCGCGCGGCGCGGCGCGGAGACGTTCGGCAACACCCCGGCCTTGGCCAGGTGGTCGTCGATTTTTTCGTAGATCTTGCCGATCGGGGCGTGCAGGTCGCGCTCGCACAGCTTGATCAGCACCAGCCGCACTTCCGGGGCCAGCTCGCAGCCGGCGAAGGCTTCGTGGATGGCCACGCCCAGTTGTTCGGGGCTGATCGGGTTGGTGTCGGCGTCCAGTTCAAGCCCGCCGCCGATCCAGCCCAGGCGCAGGTCCAGCCGGCCCAGCACGGATTTGAAATCACGCAGCAGCAGCATCGCGAACTGGCGCACCGCCAGCCGCGATTCCAGTTCGTGCTCGCCGACCAGACTCAGGCCGTCGTCGCGGTGGCCGGAAAGCGTCGCTTCCGCCGAAAGCGGCGCGCCGCTTTCAAAGGCATCCCAGCTGCGCTGCAGGTGGGCGGAGAAACCGTCACTGATCTCCTGGCGGCGGCGACGCAGTTCACGCATGCCGTCCAGGAACAACAGCTGGGAGGCGCCTGCGGTAGCGGCGCGATCGAACAGCACGTCGTCAAACCGCGAAAGCACGGTCGTGAACGCAAGCGTGATGGCCGGCAATGCCGCCTCACGGACCAGCATGAGCTGGGACGCGTCGCGTCCCGGCGCTCCCATCGGACTGGGCGTCACCATGCGAGAAGGCTCCCCACCTTCGCAGAATCTCGATACGACAACGATGACATGACTGCCCGCGCCTCCCCAGCGCCAGCAGATCGATGGTAGGCCGTCCACGCCACTGCGGACAGTGAAACAGTCCTCACTTCCGCACCCCATGACCAGACGACCGGCAAGGTACGTATCGTAAGCGCTGCGGGGCCTGCAGCGCGAGCGCTGCAACACGCTCGGCGCACGGCGGGGGCATGATGGACATCACAGTTGTCGCTGGGGGGAAATAAACGGGCCGGCGGCCCGTCCGGCCTCGAACTATACCGCCGCGAGGGTGATGAACCGTTCATCTACAGCGTGAAGACAGTTCGCACTTTGGCGGTTCACGCTGGCGGACATCACGGGGACTCAGCGGGGCGCCAGATGGCGCTCGCTATACTGGCGTTCCGCTCCGAACGGATGGTTCCCCCGCATGTCTGAACCTGCTGCCCTGCTCGCCCTCGACGCCCGCCGTTCCGTGCCTTCGCGGCAGCTGGGCGAGCCCGGTCCGGACGCCGCCACCCTGCTGCGCATGCTGGAATCGGCCGTGCGTGTGCCTGACCACGGCAAGCGGGTGCCGTTCCGTTTCCTGAAAATCAGCGGGGATGCCCGTCATGCCCTCGGCGCCTTCCTGGCCGAGCGTGCCCTGCAGCGCGATCCGGACATTTCCGCCGCGCAGCTGGACAAGGATCGCCAGCGCTTCTCGCACGCGCCGCTGGTGATCACCGTGGTGGCCAGCCTCAAGCCGGACGCCAAGGTGCCCGAGCAGGAGCAACTGATGACCGCCGGCTGCGTCTGTTTCGCATTGCTGCAGGCCGCCCAGGCGTACGGCTTCGGCGCGCAGTGGCTGACTGCCTGGATGGCCTTCGACCCGGCAGTGCGCGCCCATCTGGGCCTGGCCGAAGGGGAACAGATCGCCGGTTTCATCCACATCGGCACCCCGAAGACTCCCGTGCCGGAACGCGACCGGCCCGATGCCGCCGCGCTGCTGCAGGACTGGACGGGCACGGCGTGAGCGCAAGGGTGGACCCGCTGGACGCGCTGGATCCGATGGCCGAAGGCATCGCGCAGGCGCTTGCCACTGAAGCCGCTGCACGCCCGCCGTTGTACCTGGTGGATGCCAGCATCTATATCTTCCGCGCGTGGCACTCGCTGCCCGACCAGTTCCAGGACGCGCAGGGCTGGCCGACCAACGCGGTGCACGGCTTCGCCCGGTTCCTGCTGGAGCTGCTGGAGCGCCAGCGCCCGCAGCACATCGCCATCGCCTTCGACGAGGCGCTGGACAGCTGCTATCGCAACCGCCTGTACCCGGCCTACAAGGCCAACCGCGATCCGGCGCCGGAGGAACTGCGGCGCCAGTTCGTCCACTGCAAGGCGCTGTGCGCCGCGCTCGGGCTGGCGGTCATGGGCCACCACGATTACGAAGCCGATGACCTGATCGGCAGCGCCCTGCACGCGCACCGCGCCAGCCACCGCGGCATCATCATCTCCGCCGACAAGGACCTGTCGCAGCTGCTGCTGCAGCATGACGAACAGTGGGATTTCGCCCGCAACGTGCGTTGGGACATGCACGGGGTGAAGGGCCGGCTCGGCGTGCACGCGCACCAGGTCGCCGATTTCCTCGCGCTGTGCGGCGATGCGGTGGACAACATCCCCGGCATCACCGGCGTGGGCAGCAAGTCCGCCGCCGTGCTGCTGGCCCACTTCGGCAGCCTGGACGCGTTGTACGAACGCCTGGACGAAGTGCCGTTCCTGCGCCTGCGCGGTGCAAGCCAGATGGCAGTGCGGCTGCGCGAACAGCGCGAGCACGCCCTGCTGTGGCGCGAGCTGACCACCATCGCATTGAATGCACCGCTGGATGGCACCGTTGCCGGCATGCCGCGCGGCCATGCCGACGGCGAACTGTTGGAAGGCCTGTGCAGCACCCTGCGCTTCGGCCCGCTGACCCGCCGCCGGCTGTTCGCCGCGGCCGGCCTGGCCGACGCCTCCGCACCTTCTCCTTATCCTCCATCGAGCGAGTTCGCATGAGCCAGCGTAACAACGAAGCCCCGCGTGTCGTCTTCGAAGGCAAGTTCCAGCGCATGGTCGTGCGCGGCACCTGGGAATACAGCGAACGCACCCATGCCGGTGGACTGGCGGCGATCATCATCGCGGTCACTCCGCAGGACAACGTGCTGTTCGTGGAACAGTTCCGCGTACCCCTGCAGGCCAAAACGATCGAGATGCCGGCCGGACTGGTCGGCGACATCGACGCCGGCGAATCCATCGAGATGTCCGCCGTGCGCGAACTGGAAGAAGAAACCGGCTGGACCGCTGAACAGGCCGAGGTGTTGATGATCGGCCCGACGTCTTCCGGTGCCAGCAGCGAAAAGATCGCCTTCGTGCGCGCCACCGGTCTGAGCCGGGTCGGCGCCGGCGGTGGTGATGACAGCGAAGACATCACCGTGCACGAGGTACCGCGTGCGCAGGCAGCGGCATGGCTGGTGCAGAAGATCGCCGAAGGTTACGAGCTGGACGCCAAACTGTGGGCCGGGCTGTGGATGATCGAACACCACCTGGACGGCACCCCGCGTGGCTGATGCCGGAGCAGGCGTGTCGTCGGCGCTGCTGGAAGCGGATGACCCTGCGGTGTACACGATCCATCGGCCGCAGGGCGCATCGCCGTTCCTGCTGCTGGCCGACCACGCCGGGCAGCAGGTACCACGCTCGCTGGGCACGCTCGGGTTGCCGCAGGCGCAGCTGGACCGGCACATCGGCTGGGATATCGGCATTGCCGGCACCACCCGCGCGCTGGCGCAGCGGCTGGATGCCTGGGCCATCGAACAGACGTATTCGCGGCTGCTGATTGACTGCAACCGGCCGCTGGCATCGCCCACGCTGATCCCCGAAACCAGCGATGGCACCATGGTGCCGGGCAACGCGACGTTGACGGCTGCACAGCGGCAGCAACGCATCGATGCCATCCATGCGCCGTACCACGCACGCATCAACGCGGAACTGGATGCACGCCGCGATGCCGCGCGCCCGACCCTGCTGGTGATGATGCACAGCTTCACCCCGGTGATGAACGGCGTGCAACGCCCTTGGCATGCCGGCGTGCTGTACCACCAGGACACGCGCTTCGCGCATCCGCTGCTGCGCGCACTGGAGGAGGAAGGCGACCTGGTGGTCGGTGACAACCAACCGTACTCGGTTACCCCGAGCAGTGATTATGCGGTGCCCGTGCACGGGGAAGGCCGCGGCCTGGTGCATGTGGAACTGGAGATCCGCCAGGACCTGATCGCCGATGAAGCCGGCCAGCAGGCCTGGGCGGAACGGCTGGCGCGACTTTTCAACAGCCTGCAGGCAGAGCTGCTGCAACGGTAGGCACTGGCCTCTGCACTTGGTGGGTGACGACCGTTGGTCGTCACGCGCTTCTGCCAATGAAAGCGTGACGACCAACGGTCGTCACCCACCGGGGCAGGTTCAGCCACCGGGGCAGGTTCACCCACCGGGGCAGGTTCACGCCGCTGGCTCAGGCGAACGAATCGGTCGCGCGCACCAGCGCGTCCACGTTCTCGGCTTCGAACGCCGAATGGCCCGATGCGGGGCTGATCTGCAGCTTCGCCTTCGGCCAGGCCTTGCTCAGCTCCCAGGCGTTGGCCAGCGGGCACACCACGTCGTAGCGGCCGTGCACGATCACGCCGGGGATGTCGGCGATGCGGTGCGCATCACGCAGCAGCTGCTCTTCCACCTCGAAGAAGCCGCCGTTGACGAAGTAGTGGTTTTCGATGCGCGCGAAGGCCAGCGCGAACTGCGGGTCCTCATGGCTGTTGACGAAATCATCGTCCACGTGCAGGAAGCTGGTCGCCCCTTCCCACACGCTCCAGGCCTTGGCCGCAGCCAGCCGGGTGGCTTCGTCTTCGCTGGTCAGGCGACGATGGAACGCGGAGATCAGGTCATGCCGCTCGACGGCCGGGATCGGCTTGAGGTAATGCTCCCACGCATCGGGGAACAGGCGGTTGGCGCCTTCCTGGTAGAACCATTCCAGTTCCCAGCGGCGCAGCATGAAGATGCCGCGCAGCACAAGTTCGGTCACCTTCTCGGGGTGCGTCTGCGCATAGGCCAGCGCCAGCGTGGAACCCCAGCTGCCACCGAATACCTGCCAGCGTTCAACGGAAAGATGCTCGCGCAGTTTCTCGATATCAGCCACCAGGTCCCAGGTGGTGTTGTCCACCAGGTCTGCGTGCGGGGTGGAACGTCCGGCACCGCGCTGGTCGAACAGGATGATGCGGTACTTCGCCGGGTCGTGGAACTGGCGCATCTTGTCGCTGCAGCCGCCGCCCGGCCCGCCATGCAGCATCACCACCGGCTTGCCGTCCGGGTTGCCGCACTGTTCGAAATACAGCGTGTGGCGGTCGTCGACCTTCAGGGTGCCGACGTCGTAGGGGGTGATGGCGGGGTACAGCGTACGCATGCTTGCAGCTCCGTAGTGATGCCCCGCGCGCGGCAGGACAGAGCGCCCATTCTAGGCCGGTCGCCGGCCCAGCGTGGCCCGGTCGCGCTGCTCCAGGTCCTGTACCGTTTGCACTTCATCCAGGCCGGCCTGTTGCAGCAGCGCGCGGATCGCCGCGCCCTGGTCCCAGCCATGTTCCAGCAGCAGCCAGCCACCGGGCAGCAGGTGGGCGCGTGCCCCATCGGCGATCAGGCGGATGTCGTCCAGCCCGTCCTGCCCGGACGCGAGCGCGGTGGATGGCTCAAAGCGCAGGTCGCCACGTGCAAGGTGCGGATCGTCGCTGGCGATGTAGGGCGGATTGCTGGCGATCAGGTCAAAACGTTGCCCCTGCAGCGGCGCATGCCAGGACCCCTGCGCGAAGGCGACGTTGGACACCGCGTTGCGCGCCGCATTGCGCTTGGCCACCGCCAGCGCCTCGCCACTGAAATCGGTCGCCAGCACCTGTGCAAGGGGGCGTTCACTGGCCAGCGCCAGTGCAATGGCGCCGCTGCCGGTGCCGAGGTCGGCGATCGTGCAGGGGCGATCGGCAGGCAGCCGCGCCAGCGCCTGTTCCACCAGCAGCTCGGTCTCCGGCCGCGGGATCAGGGTGGCCGGGCTGACCTCCAGCGGCAGCGTCCAGAAGCCCCACTGGCCCGTGATGTAGGCCACCGGTTCGCCTGCCGCGCGACGCGCCAGCAGCGCATGGAAACTGTCGCGATCGGCCAGGCCGACCGGATCCGTGGCATGGGCGAACAGCCAGCTGCGCGGACGCTGCAGCGCATGCAACAGCAGCAGTTCGGCCTCGTGCCGCGCCTCTGGACCGCGCAGCTTGGCCGCGGCTTCAGCCAGCAGGTCGCGTAACAGCATGTCGGGGCGCGCACTCATGGTCAGGACCTTGCATGGGGGCGGCAGCTTAGCCCAAGGCGTCGCAACGAGGCCGTGCCGCAGCGACATCACGGCACCGGAGCTGATGCACGTTGTTCAGGTCCACCCCCGTGTGATATTGGCCGAGGCTATCACGCAACTGCCCAGGAAACCCCGCAAGTCATTGAATCATAATACAAACAGCGGGCGCATTGAGTCCCTGCGCTCACTGACTCAGCCGATTATCAATAGTCAAAGCCTATTGGATAGATGCAATCAATGGATTGTCCTTATCGGATAGGAGTCGTTATTCTAGGTCCTGTCGCAACACCCACTCCCCTTCACCCAAGAGGAATATCCATGTCCCTGATCAACACCCAGATCCAGCCGTTCGAAGCCAATGCGTATCTGAATGGCGAGTTCATCAAGGTTTCCGACCGCACCATGAAGGGCCAGTGGTCCGTCCTGATCTTCATGCCGGCCGCTTTCACCTTCAACTGCCCGACCGAAATCGAGGACGCGGCCGACCATTACGCCGAGTTCCAGAAGGCCGGTGCCGAGGTCTACATCGTCACCACCGATACCCACTTCTCGCACAAGGTCTGGCACGAAACCTCGCCGGCGGTGGGCAAGGCGCAGTTCCCGCTGGTCGGCGATCCGACCCACCAGCTGACCCGTGCCTTCGGCGTGCACATCGAAGAAGAAGGCCTGGCCCTGCGCGGCACCTTCATCATCAACCCGGAAGGCGTGATCAAGACCCTGGAGATCCATTCCAACGAGATCGCCCGTGACGTGTCCGAGACCCTGCGCAAGCTGAAGGCTGCCCAGTTCACCGCCGCCAACCCGAACCAGGTCTGCCCGGCCAAGTGGAAGGAAGGCGAGAAGACCCTGACCCCGTCGCTGGACCTGGTCGGCAAGATCTAAACGCCACACCTCGCTCCCATGCCCGCCCCACGCGGGCGTGGGGGTGAACCGAAGCCAGCCGCGCAAGCCAGCAGCCGCCAGCCCCTTCCACGCTGCTGTCTTCGGTTCACCCCTACCCCCTGCTGGTCCGCTACGCTCAGTCGCGGCGCCACGCCCCCGTTTTGCCTGAAGCCAGGAGAAGACCATGTTGGATGCCAACCTGCAGTCGCAGCTGAAGACCTATCTGGAGCGCGTGACGCGCCCGATCCAGATCACCGCGCATGCCGACGACGGCGCAAAGGCGCAGGAGATGCTGGAGCTGCTGACCACGATTGAAAGCCTGTCCGACCAGATCAGCCTGACCGTGCTGCGCGATGGCACTGGCCGGGTGCCCTCCTTCGACCTGGGCAGCCCGGGCCAGGACATCCACCTGACCTTCGCCGGCCTGCCGATGGGCCATGAGTTCACCTCGCTTGTGCTGGCCCTGTTGCAGGTGGGCGGCCACCCGTCCAAGGCGACAGCCGAAGTGATCGAGGCGGTGCAGAACCTGGAAGGCGAGTTCAAGTTTGAAACCTATTTCTCGCTGTCCTGCCAGAACTGCCCGGACGTGGTGCAGGCGCTGAACCTGGCCGCGGTGTTGAACCCGCGCATCCAGCACGTGGCGATCGACGGCGCCCTGTTCCAGGACGAAGTGGAACAGCGCCAGATCATGTCGGTGCCGACGGTCTACCTCAACGGTGAAGTGTTCGACCAGGGCCGGATGACGCTCGAGCAGATCGTGGCCAAGCTCGATACCGGTGCGGCCAAGCGCGATGCCGCCAAACTGTCGAGCAAGGATGCCTACGACGTGCTGGTGGTGGGCGGCGGCCCGGCCGGCGCGGCCGCAGCGATCTATGCCGCCCGCAAGGGCATCCGGACCGGCATCGCGGCCGAGCGTTTTGGCGGCCAGGTGCTGGACACCATGGCGATCGAGAACTTCGTTTCCGTCAAGGAGACCGAAGGCCCGAAGATGGCGATGGCACTGGAACAGCACGTGCGCGAGTACGACGTGGACATCATGAACCTGCAGCGCGCCACCGGCCTGGTGCCGGCCGGCGACGATGGGCTGGTACAGGTGCAGCTGGAGAACGGCGCGGTGCTGAAGTCGCGCACGGTGATCCTGTCCACCGGCGCGCGCTGGAGGCAGATGAACGTCCCCGGCGAAGACCAGTACCGCAACAAGGGCGTGGCGTACTGCCCGCACTGCGATGGCCCGCTGTTCAAGGGCAAGCGCGTGGCGGTGGTGGGCGGCGGCAATTCCGGCGTGGAAGCGGCGATCGACCTGGCCGGCCTGGTATCCCACGTCACGCTGCTGGAATTCGACGACAAGCTGCGCGCCGACGACGTGCTGCAGCGCAAACTGCGCAGCCTGGGCAACGTGACCGTGCTGACCAGCGCACAGACCACCGAAGTCCTGGGCGACGGGCAGAAAGTGACGGGGCTTGTCTACAAGGACCGTGTCGGCGGCGATTCACATCGGGTGGAACTGGAAGGCATCTTCGTGCAAATAGGACTGCTGCCCAATACCGAGTTCTTGACTGACGTCATCTCCCTCTCGCCGCGAGGTGAAATCGTCATCGATGATCGCGGCCAGACCAATCTGCCCGGAGTGTTTGCCGCCGGGGATTGCACGACCGTACCGTACAAGCAGATCATCATCGCCATGGGCGCTGGATCGACGGCCGCCTTGAGTGCCTTCGACCACCTGATCCGTACGTCCGTGACCAAGAGCAGCGGCGCTGTCGCCGAAGCTGCCTGACACAGGTTCCCAGATCACCGGGGACACCGCATGTCCGCTGGGTAGCCACGCCGTCCCGGTCCCTACCCAATGAGGTCTCAGGATGAACCTACGTGATCTGAAGTACCTGGTGGCCTTGGCCGACCATCGCCATTTCGGCAAGGCCGCCGCCGCGTGTTTCGTCAGTCAACCCACGCTTTCCACCCAGATCCGCAAGCTGGAAGAAGAGCTGGGGTTGCCGCTGGTGGAACGCGCCCCGCGCAAAGTGATGCTGACCCCCGCTGGCCTGGACGCTGCCGCGCGCGCCCGGGTCATCGTGGCCGAAGTGGAACAGATGAAGGAAGCGGCGCGCCGCAGCCGCGATCCGGAGGCAGGCGCGGTCCGGCTGGGGATATTCCCGACGCTGGGGCCCTACCTGCTGCCGCATGTGATTCCACGCATCCGCGAACGCTTCCCGCAGCTGGAGCTGCTGCTGGTCGAGGAAAAAAGCGACGTGCTGCTGGCCCGGCTGCGCGAAGGCAAGCTGGATGCCGCCCTGCTGGCGCTGCCGGTGCTGGATGACCAGCTGCACACCGAGTTCCTGTTCGAGGAGCCGTTCCTGCTTGCCGTGTCGGCCCAGCATCCGCTGGCCAACCGCCGCCAGCTGGATGTGCAGGAGCTGTCCGCGCAGCGCCTGCTGCTGCTGGAAGATGGCCACTGCCTGCGCGACCAGGCACTGGAAGTCTGCCGGCTGTTCGGCGCCAACGAGAAATCCGAGTTCCGTGCCACCAGCCTGGAGACGCTGCGCCAGATGGTCGCCGCCGACGTGGGCATCACATTGATGCCGACGCTGTCGGTGAAGCCGCCGGTTCCGCGTTCGGAGAACATCCGGCTGCTCGACCTGGTCGGTGACAACCCGCCCAGCCGCCGGATCGCGATGGCGTGGCGACGCAGCTCGGCGATGAGTGGGTTCCTGGAGCAGCTGGCCGACCAGTTCAAGCACTTGCCGGCGTCCCTGTTCACGTTGTCGGGTGGGCCGTTACCCCCTTCACGACAAGCCGCAAACGACATCAGCGCTCTGCCGGGCTGAGCCGCAGCCGAACAATGAAGAGGGCGGCGTGTGCGGGTGGGTCGATTCCTGCCCCGTTTGTCCCCACAATATGAATCAGGCGGCGCCAACTGGTGCCGCCTTTTGTATGTCCCTTTCAAGGAGTAGTTGCATGACCACCGCAAGCGGCCTGCCGCCGTCCATCACCGTTTCATCCCATGACCTGGCCCGCCTGGAGGCGTTGCTGGACTCTCCTGCTGCGAGCGCCTTGCCGGCTGCTGCGGCGTTGTCCGATGAACTGACCCGTGCCACCGTAGTGGCCCCTGGCGAGATGCCAGCCGGCATCGTCAAGATGCATTCGCGGGTTGAATGCGAAGACGCGACCACCGGCGACAAACACGTGCTGACCCTGGTCTATCCACGCGAAGCAAACGTCGACGAACATAAAGTGTCGGTGCTGGCACCGGTCGGCACCGCCCTGCTGGGCCTGTCCATCGGCCAGAGCATCGACTGGGATGCGCCGGGCGGACGCAAGCTGAAACTGCGCGTCACCGCGGTTCACGACGACGCACCCTGAAGAATTCCCGCTACCCGGCTGCGCCCCACGCGCGCCCGCACTGATGGAGCTGCAATGAGCACTACCCCGTCCAAACTGGCCCAGCTGCGCGAACTCTCCGTGGTGGTCGCCGATACTGGTGATTACGACGCCATCAAGCGGTTGCGACCGGTGGATTGCACCACCAACCCGACCCTGGTGAAGAAAGCGCTGGACCTGCCGGTCTATGCCGACCTGATCGCCCGCGAACTGGCCTGGGGCCGCGAACAGGGCGGTGAGCGCGAGAGCGTGGTCAACGCCGTGGCGGACCGCCTGACCGTCGGTGTCGGCACGCTGTTGAGCACGCTGGTGCCGGGCCGCGTGTCCACCGAGGTGGATGCGGACAAGTCACATGACACCGAGGCCACTGTCGCCAAGGCGCGCCGCTTCGTGCAGATGTATGCCGACGCCGGCGTGCCGCGCGAGAAGATCCTGATCAAGATCGCCGCGACCTGGGAAGGCATCGAAGCGGCACGCGTGCTGCAGGCCGAAGGCATCGATTGCAACCTGACGCTGATCTTCAATTCCACCCAGGCACTGGCCTGCAGCGAAGCCGGTGCGTTCCTGATCTCGCCCTTCGTTGGTCGCATCCTGGACTGGTACGTCGCCAACGGCCAGGCGCCTGCCAGCATCGATGAAGACCCCGGCGTGGTGTTCGTGCGCGGCGTGTATGCCGAGTTCAAGCGCCGCGGTTCGCCGACGGTGGTGATGGGCGCCTCGTTCCGTTCCACGGCGCAGATCGAAGCCTTGGCCGGCTGCGACCGCCTGACGGTTTCGCCGGACCTGCTGGAAAAGCTGGACGCCGAGCATGGCGAACTGCCACGCGCGCTGGTGGCGGGTGAGGCTGAAACCGTGGTGAGCACGCCGATCGATGGCGCGCGCTTTGCTGCTGACCTGGCCGCCGATCCGATGGCGACGGAGAAGCTGGCGACCGGGATCGAGGCGTTCGCAAAGGATCTGGAAAGCCTGCGGGCGCGGATCCGCGCGGAACTGTGATCTTGTCGGGGTGGTCGAACGGGTGAGACCCCCTCGCGGGTGGCTGCGTATAGTTGGCCACGTGCTTGGGGCCGGGCGGTGGGGCTGGTCGGGGGACGGCAAAAGCCGCTCCTGCGGGCCTCGTTTCGCGCCATCCATGGCGCTCTACGCCCCCGCCCAGCCCCACCGCCCGGCCCCCTGACAGGTTCCGGGAGCCGCCACCCGCGTGATAAAGAAGAAGAGCGGTAGCGCCGACCCATGGTCGGCGGAGTCCATCAGACCCCATTCCCCCACCATCCGCCGACCATGGGTCGGCGCTACCGAAGGGCCCATGGCCCCCATGGACCTGTCGCAGGTGGGGCGGGGTGGCTGTGCAGGACCGTCTTTTCGCATGGATGCGAAAAGCGAGCCTCCATGGACGGATTCACGGCGTGTCCTGCACAGCCACCCCGCCCCACCAAACCCTCAGCCCTGCAGCTGTTGCCGTTGCTGTTGCCGTTGCCGTCGGCTTCGAAGCCGCGCGCAAGCGCAGAAACTTCACCCGCCCTAGACCGGTCGATGAATAGGCTGGCGCTCCCTGAAACCCTGATCCTGGAGCGCGCCATGAAGATCCGCACCCTGACCACGTCCCTGTTGGCCTCCGCGCTGGTTCTCGGCCTGGCCGCCTGCAAGGGCCCCGAAGCCGAACAGGCGCGACAGGATGCCGCCCAGGCCGCCGACAGCGCCGGCGTCGCCGCACGTGATGCCGTCGATCGCGCCGCCGCCGCGACCCGCGATGCCACCGATGACGCCGCCGCCGCCTCCCGCGAAGCCGCCGCCGATACCCAGCAGGCACTGGACCGCGCAGCGGATTCGACCGCCGCCGCGGCAGCTGAAGCCAAGGTTGCCGCCAAGGATGCAGCCGCCAATGCCAGCGAAGCCACCGCCACCGCAGCGCAGAACGTGGCCGACAAGGCCCGCGACGTGGCCGACGACGCCAAGGACAACGCCGACCACAGCCAGCACTGATCGGTCCCCCTTCCAATTGGCGGGCGCCGGCGCAGGCCGGCGCCTTTCTTTTTGCCCCGGCTCAGGGCAGCGCGCGTGCCAGCATCGCCGCGCTGTCGATCCCCAGCGGCAACGTGCCGAAGGCCAGGCCGTGTTCACCGCCCAGTCGGCTGCGCACGAACGTGGCCGCCAACGGACTGCCTGCACGCAGCAGGATCGAGCCCTGCAGCAGCAGCGCCAGCCGCTCGCAGTACACACGCGCCAGCGCCGGCTCCGGTGGCAGCGCGTTCCACCAGCGCGACATGGCCTCGTCGAAGGTCGCATCTAGTCCACTGCCGGCCAGCAGTTCCTCATGCAGTGCCTGCAACGCCGCCGGCTCGCGCTGCAGCGCACGCAGCACGTCCAGGCACTGGATGTTGCCGCTGCCTTCCCATATCGAATTGAGCGGCGCCTGGCGGTACAGCCGTGGCAGCATCGACTCTTCCACGTAGCCCGCTCCGCCCAGGCATTCCTGCGCCTCATTGACGAACGCCGCCGCGCGCTTGCATACCCAGTACTTGCCCAGCGCGGTGCCGACCCGTGCCAACAGGGCCTGGCGCGGGTCGCGCGCGGCGCGGTCCACCGCCGCCGCCACATGCAGGGCCAGCGCGGTCGCCGCTTCGGATTCCAGTGCCAGGTCGGCCAACACGTTGGCCATCAGCGGGTGGTCACACAGGCGTTGTCCAAAGGTGTGCCGATGACGCGCGTGGTGCAGCGCCTGCGCCAGCGCCATGCGCATTTCCGCGGCAGCGCCGAGCATGCAGTCCAGCCGGGTCATCATCACCATGTGGATGATGGTTGCCACGCCGCGCCCTTCCTCGCCCACCCGCCAAGCCTGGGCGCCGGTGAATTCCACCTCGCTGGAGGCGTTGGACCAGTCGCCAAGCTTGTCCTTCAACCGCATCAACTGGAAAGCGTTGCGGTTGCCATCGGCCAGCCGCCGCGGCATCAGCAGGCAGGTCAGGCCTGCCGGCGCCTGTGCCAGCACCAGGAAGCCGTCGGACATCGGTGCGGAGAAGAACCACTTGTGCCCGACCAACCGATAGCTGCCATCCGCGCCGGGCTCGGCGACGGTGGCATTGGCGCGGACATCCGATCCGCCCTGCTTCTCGGTCATGCCCATGCCCAGGGTGATGCCGACCTTGTCGGCGATCGGCACATCGCGCGGGTCGTACACCGGCGCGGCCGCCTTGCGTGCCCACTCCGACAGCACCGGATGGTCGGCCAGCACTGCCACCGCAGCGTGGGTCATGGTCAGCGGGCAGCTGGTCCCGGCCTCGGCCTGGTGGTGCAGGTAACTCAGCGCGGCGCGCGCCACGTGCGCACCGGGCTGCGGCTCATGCCAGGACAACCCGGCCACGCCGTGTTCCTTGGCCGTGTGCAGCAACTGGTGGTACGCCGGATGAAACTCGACGGTGTCGATGCGGTGGCCTTGCGCATCGTGGGTGCGCAGGCGCGGTCGATCGCGGTTGGCATCGAAGCCGAGCCCGTACAGCGCATCGCCTGCGAGCCGTCCGTACGCTGCCAGGCGACCAGCGAAGGAGGACGCCCCGCCCCGGTCCACCGCTTCCACCAGCGCCGCATCATCGGCCCACAGGTGGCGCCCGGCGAACGCGGGCGGCTGGTTCTGCACGAGGTGGGTCTGGAACGGTGCTGCTTGGTCGCGCATGGTGGAACGCCTCCCTGGCCGCATGGCCCTTGATTCTGCCCCAGCGCGGGAGCGGCTGCTGTTCAGGCGGATTCTCACCTCCTGCACGAATGGCCCGGCACAGTGATGGCATGAGCAGACGCGACGATCTGGTGGTGCTGCGTCCGGAAGGACTGTACTGCCCCGCTGGCGATTTCCACATCGATCCATGGCGCCCGGTAGCGCGCGCGGTGATCACCCATGGTCACGGCGACCATGCCCGCGGCGGCATGCAGGAATACCACTGCAGCCCGTCCAGCGAGGCCATCCTGCGCTGGCGGCTGGGCGACGTACGCATCCACACCCACCGCTGGGGCGTGCCGTTCCGGATGGGCGGCGTGGAGGTCTCGCTGCATTCGGCCGGCCACGTGCTGGGCTCGGCACAGGTGCGCATCGACGACGGCGAGCAGGTCTGGGTGGCCTCCGGTGACTACAAGCGCCAGCCAGATCCCACCTGCGATCCGTTCGAAGTGGTGCCCTGCGATACGTTCATCACCGAAGCCACCTTCGCCTCGCCGATCTACCGCTGGCCGGATACCTCCGAGGTGGCCGCCGACATCGTCGCCTGGCGCCGCGAATGTGGCGAACGGGGCGAAGCGGCGATCCTGCTCTGCTATGCCTTGGGCAAGGCGCAGCGGGTGCTTGCCGAACTGTTGCCGCTGGACGACCAGCCGGCTTGGCTGCATGGGGCGATCGACAACGGCGTGCAGGTCTATCGCCAGGCCGGCATCCCGATGCTGGCCACCCAGGCGGTGGCCGAACAGGGTCGCCAGCCCGATTCGGCCGGCCGCCTGGTGCTGGCCCCGCCTTCGGCTGCGGGAACGCCGTGGGTGCGCCGCTTCGGCCGCCACCAGCTCGGGTTTGCCTCCGGTTGGATGCACCTGCGCGGCAACCGCCGCCGTCGCAACGTCGACCGCGGCTTCGTGGTGTCCGACCATGCCGACTGGCCGGCGCTGCTGCAGACCATCGCGCAGACCGGCGCCACCCGGATCATCGCCACCCACGGCAATACCGATGCATTGATCCGCTACCTGCGCGAAAACGGCACCGCCGCCGAAGCCTTCCGCACCGACTACGGGAGCGAGGAATGAAGGCCTTCGCCGATCTGTACCAGCGCCTGGACCGCAGCACCGCCACCGGCGACAAACGCGCCGCGCTGGTCGACTACTTCCGCCACGCGCCAGCGCACGACGCCGCTTGGGCGTTGTACCTGCTGAGCGGCGGCAAGGTCGGCGGTGCCCGTCGCAAGATCGCCGCCAGCGGTGAACTGCGCGCCTGGCTGGTAGACGAGTCCGGCCTGCCGGCATGGCTGGTCGAAGACAGCTACGAGCAGGTCGGCGACCTGGCCGAAACGCTGACCCTGCTGGTGGATGAGCCGCGCCAGCCAGCGCCGGATCGCCCCTTGGTGGACTGGATCGAGACCCATCTGCTGGCCGTGGCCAACCAGGACGAATCAGTCCGCCGCGCCGCAGTGGAAACCGGCTGGCGCACGCTGCCTGCGCCGCAGCGGCTGGTGTTCAACAAACTGCTGACCGGCGCGTTGCGGGTCGGCGTATCGCAGCGTCTGGTGCAACAGGCGCTGGCCGAACTGTCCGGGCTGGATATCGCCCGCATCGCCCAGCGCATGCTCGGCGACTGGGTGCCCTCGCCCACGCTGCTGGCAACGCTGTTGACGCACGAAGAACTGCCGCTGGACCGCCAGCAGCCCTCCCCCTTCTTCCTCGCATCGCCACTGGAAGCGGACGTGCAGACGCTGGGTCCGGTCGCCGGCTGGCTGCTGGAATGGAAGTGGGATGGCATCCGCCTGCAGCTGCTGCGCCGGCAGGGTGAAGTCGCGCTGTGGTCACGCGGCGAAGAGCGGCTGGACGGGCGTTTTCCGGAAATCGAACAGGCCGCCGCCGCACTCCCCGATGGCTGCGTGATCGACGGTGAGCTGCTGGCCTGGGATGCGCAGGAGGATCTGCCGCGTGCCTTCACCGCCCTGCAGACGCGCATCCAGCGGCGCAAGCCGGGGCCGGCGACGCTGCGCAGCACGCCGGTCCGTGTGCTCGCCTACGATCTGCTGGAAGAAGGCGGCGAAGACCTGCGCAACGTGCCGTTGCAGCAGCGCCGGCAACGCCTGGCTGCGCTGCTCGGCGCGCTGGATGATCCGCGCCTGCAGCTGTCCCCGCAGGTCCATGCCGAGGACTGGCAGCACGCGGCCACCCTGCGTGAACAAGCCCGCGTGCGCGGCGTGGAAGGCCTGATGCTCAAGCGTGCCGATTCGGTCTACCAGGCCGGTCGCCGCCGTGGTGACTGGTGGAAGTGGAAGGTGGATCCGCTGACCATCGATGCGGTGCTGCTGTACGCGCAGGCGGGCCATGGGCGGCGCAGCACGCTGTACACCGATTACACCTTCGGGGTCTGGAAGGGTGACGAACTGGTGCCGGTCGCCAAGGCCTACTCCGGCCTGGACGACAAGGAAATCCTCGCGCTGGATCGCTGGATCCGCGCCAACACGCGCGAACGCTTCGGCCCGGTGCGCAGCGTGCGTGCCGAACAGGTGTTCGAGCTGGGCTTCGAAGCGGTCAATGTCAGCAAGCGGCACAAGTCCGGCATCGCCGTGCGCTTCCCGCGCATCCTGCGCTGGCGCCAGGACAAGCCCGCCGCCGAAGCCGACCATCTCCAACAGCTGCAGGCCCTTGCGCGATGACCGCAGCAGAGGCGCTCAAGCGCCTGCAGGGGTTCTTCGCCGAGCGCGGCTGGCGGCCGCTGCCGTTCCAGCGCACGATGTGGCGGCACTACCTGGCCGGTCAGTCCGGCCTGCTGCACACGCCCACCGGCAGCGGCAAGACCCTGGCGATGTTCGGCGGTCCGTTGCTGCAGGCGCTGGTCGATCCGCTGCCCGTGCCGGCCCGTCGCAGCGCTGTGCGGCCATTGCAGGTGCTTTGGGTGACCCCCCTGCGTGCGCTGGCCACGGACACCGCACGCGCACTGCAGGCGCCGTTGAAGGCCATTGGGCTGGACTGGCAGGTGGGCCTGCGCAGCGGCGATGCCAGCAGCCGCGACAAACGCCTCGCCCGCGAAGGCCGGTTGGACGTCCTGGTCACCACCCCGGAATCGCTGGCGCTGCTGCTGAGCTACCAAGATACGCTGGCGCGCATGCGCCAGCTGCGCTGCGTGGTGGTGGACGAATGGCATGAACTGCTGGGCAGCAAGCGCGGCGTGCTGCTGCAGCTCAACCTGGCCCTGCTGCGCGACACCGCACCGGCGATGCAGCTGTGGGGCCTGTCGGCCACGCTGGGCAACCTGCCGCAGGCCCGCGAGGTGCTGCTGCCTGATCGTCCGGATGCGGTGACCGTGGAGGGGGCCAGGCCGCGCCCAGTCCGTGTGCGCAGCCTGCTGCCCGAGCCGGGCGAGCGCTTCCCGTGGGCCGGCCACCTGGGACTGGGGCAGCTGCCGCGCGTGCTGCAGGCGCTGATGGGCGCCCGCAGCAGCCTGCTGTTCACCAATACCCGCGCGCAGGCCGAACTCTGGCACCAGGCGCTGGCTGCGGTGTGGCCCGAAGACAGCGCCACCCTGGCGCTGCACCATGGCTCGCTGGATCCCGCATTACGCCAGCAGGTGGAGGACGGACTACGCGCTGGCGCCCTGCGCTGCGTGGTCGCCACCTCCAGCCTGGACCTGGGCGTGGATTTCCCCGAAGTGGAACAGGTGCTGCAGCTGGGCAGCCCGAAGGGCGTGGCACGGCTGCGGCAGCGCGCCGGACGCGCGCGGCATCGCCCCGGCGCCAGTGGCGAGATCCTCTGCGTGCCCAGCCACGCACTGGAGCTGGCCGAGTATGCTGCCGCGCGCCGCGCCCTCGCCGCGGGCGTGGTCGAGGCACGGCGGCCACTTCGGCTGTCGCTGGACGTGCTGGCCCAGCACTGCATCAGCCGCGCGCTGGCCGGCGGCTTCGAAGCGGGCGCGCTGCTCGCCCAGGTCCGCCGCACGCATGCCTTCGCGCAACTCAGCGACGCGCAGTGGCAGGACGTGCTGTTGTTCATCGTGCAGGGCGGGCGTGCGCTGGCGCAGTACCCCGATTTCCACAAGGCGGTGCAGGACGAAGATGGCATCTACCGCGTGCACGACCGCCGCCAGGCACTGCGCCATCGCCTTTCCATCGGCACCATCAGCAGCGACGGCAGCGTGCGCGTGCAGTTCCTGCGTGGCGGCAGCCTGGGCGCGGTGGAAGAGCAGTTTGCCGGCCGCCTGCGCCGGGGTGATCGCTTCCAGTTCGCCGGCCGCCTGCTCGAACTGGTACAGCTGAAGGACATGACCGCCTACGTGCGCGTGGCGCGCGGTGGGGAAGGCGTGGTGCCGCGCTGGCAGGGCGGCCAGCTGGCGTTGTCGCCGTCGCTGGGGCGCGAACTGGAAGCGGTGCTGGGCGGCGCCGACGACAGCCCGGAATCGCGCTGGCTGGCACCCCTGCTGGCCCTGCAGGACACCCTGTCGGCGCGGCCTGCACCGGGTCACCTGCTGGTGGAAGACGTGCGTCGTCGCGAAGGCCAGTTCCTGTTCGTGTACCCGTTCGCCGGCCGCCACGTGCATGAAGCGCTTGCGGCGCTGCTGGCGCTGCGCTGCACGCGGCTGCAGCGCAACAGCATCGGCTATGCGGTGAACGACCACGGGCTGGTGCTGGCGCCGGCACTGCCCGTCGAACTGGATGCGGCGCAGTGGGCCGGACTGCTGGACCCTGGCGCGCTGCTTGATGACCTGCGTGCGGCGGTCAACCTGGGGGAGCTGGCACGCCGCCAGTTCCGCGGCATCGCCCGGGTGTCGGGCCTGCTGGTACCCAGCCTGCCCGGCGGCATGCCGCGTTCCCTGCGCCAGCTGCAGGCCTCCGCCGGCCTGCTGTACGACGTGCTGCGCGAACACGATCCGGAACACATGCTGCTGCAGCTGGCCGAGCGCGAAGTACTGCATGACAGTCTGGACGTGGACGGACTGCGCGAGGCGCTGCAGCGGATGCTGGGCCGGGCGCTGTCGCTGCAGGCGCCGCGCTCGCTGACGCCGCTGGGCTTCCCGCTGTGGGCCGAACGGCTGCGCGGCCAGCTGAGCAACGAAGACTGGCGCACGCGCGTGCTGCGTGCTGCGCAACAACTGGAAAAGCGCAATGCCCGATGACCTTGTCCTGCGGCTGGCCGGCGAAGAGGTGATCCTGCTCGGCGAGCGCGCTCTGCGGATACCGCGACTGCACGCGCTGCTGATCGCCGACCTGCACCTGGGCAAGGCGGACATCTTCCGCCGCGCCGGCATCGCGCTGCCGGTGGGCGGCACCGCCGCCGACCTGCAGCGGCTGCAGCAGCTGGTTGAACGTACCGCCTGCGAGCAGCTGTGGATCCTGGGCGATGTGCTGCACGGCCCGCTGCATCGCGCGCCTTGGTACAGCCACTGGCTGGCATGGCGCGAGCAGTTGCCCCGGCTTGCGGTCCACGTGGTGCGTGGCAACCACGACCGCGCGCTGTCCGAAGCCGCCCTGCAGGTGCAGGTGCACGAGGAGCAGGCCGCACTGGGTCCGTTCCTGCTGCGCCACGAACCGGAGCCGGATGCGCAGGCCCACGTGATTGGTGGCCACCTGCATCCGCTGGCCGCGCTGCCGGGGTTGCCGCGTCGGTTGCCGGCCTTTTGGCTGCGCGATGGGGTGACGGTGCTGCCGGCGTTCTCGCAGTTCACGGCGGGGGTGGCGCCGGTGTTGGCGGCCGGCGAGCGGTTGGTCGCATGCGTGGATGCTGCCGCGGTGCTGTTGCCTTCGCGGTAGGTGGGTCGAACGGGTGAGACCCCCTCGCGGATGGCTGCTGCGAAAAGCTGGTTGCGTGCGTAGCGCCGGGTGGGTGGGTTGTCCGGGACACGCCGCAAGTACGTCCCTGTAGGCTACTGTTCGGCTCCTGCCTCACAGTGTCCCGGACAACCCACCCACCCGGCGCCCTGACGGATTCCGGTGGCCGCCCGCCGCGTAAAAAGAAAAAGAAAAGCGGTAGCGCCGACCCGCAGGGTGCCGGTCAGGACGACCGGCATACCCATGTTCGGCGGAATCCATCAGACCCCATTTCCCCACAAAATCCGCCGACCATGGGTCGGCGCTACCCCTGCTCTGTCCAGGGCCACCATGGACCTGTCGAAGGTGGGACGGGGTGGCTGTGCAGGACCGTCTTTTCGCATGGATGCGAAAAGCGAGCCTCCATGGACGGATTCACGGCGTGTCCTGCACAGCCACCCCGCCCCACCCACAAGCAGCCCTGCAGCTCTGGCTCTGGCTCTGGCTCTGGCTCAAGCTTCAAGCCCGCGCGCAGCGCAGAACACTCACGCGACCGCCAGCATCTCCGGCATCAGTCGAAAATCCGGCCCGCCGCTTTCCACCCGCCGCGGCAACGCCCGGATCGTGGCCAGCATCTCCTGGGCGCACGTGCGGATGTATCCGTGCTGCTCCGGGGAGGAATGACTGATCAGGCTGCCGACATGGAATTCGAAGACATCTTCCAGCACGTCCGGCTGGTCTTCGTGCAACATCTGCAGCAACCCGCGCAGTTTGCAGATTTCCGATTCCAGCGCTTCAGCCGAGAACAACATGGGGGACTCCTTGCATGCGGCTCGCCCGAGCCAGAGGGGGCAGCAGCACGGGCCGCCCGCCGGGGCGCGATGCAGGATCACGGAACAGTGCGGGGACCACGCGGTGCGTGCGTACCCTGCTGTTGTGCCATGACCGGGGTGAGCCGACCGTCAACTCCGGTCATGGCGGCGTTCACGCCGCAGACAACGCAACCTGCGCTGCAGCCTCGCGCGGCGCGCCCAGCGCATCGATGAATGCAGGATCCAGCGGTAGTTTTCCCAGCCAGCCGCGCTGGGTGCCACTTAGCACGCGCAGCATGTGGCCGCGACCGCCTGGCAGGCGCCCCATCGGCCCCAGCAGCACGTCCCGGGCCTTCGACCAGGCATCGCGGTCGGACTGGAACAACGGCGTCAGCCAGCGGCTCCAGTAGTGGTATACGGCCACGTGGGCGCGTCGCTGCGCCTGGTAGGCCTGCAGGGCGGCCTCGCCCTTGCCGTGAACGCGCAGCGCGTCACGCAGGGCCAGCGCGTCCAGCAGCGCCATGTTCACCCCCTGCCCCAGCTGCGGGCTCATGGAATGCGCGGCATCGCCGGCCAGCACCAGCCGGCCGTTGTGCCAGCGCCGCATCACCGCATCGCGGTAGGAGGCACGCGCCAGCTGCCCGGCCTGCTGCAGGTGGGCGAAGCGCGGGCCGGCCTCCGGCCACAGCGCATGCAGTTCATCCAGCCACGGCTGCAGGCCATCGGCCTCCCATCGCGCAAAGTCTTCGCGTGGCAGGCTCCAGAAGAAGCTCAGCCGCGGCGTGGCATCCCCGGGGCGCGTGCCCACCGGCAACAGCCCGATCATCTTGCGCGCCGCAACGTAGCGCTGGCGCAGTTCGCTCACATGCGGCCAATCTTCCGCCGGCAACAGGCACCACAGCGCGCCCCACGGGTAGACCCGGTCCAGCGACGTCCCCCCGACCTGCGCGCGCAGGGCCGATGCCGAGCCGTCGGCGGCGATCACCAGGTCGTACGGACCGTGCTGCCGCCCCTCGCCGTCGCGCAGCAGCCCACGCTCGTGGTCGACCGCTGTGACGGTGACGCCTGCATGCAGCTGCCCGAGGCCCTCACGCGCCTGGTCCAGCAGCTGGAACAGCGCGCCACGCTGCATGCCCAATCCGTGCAGGCGCGCATCCAGGCCGTCGTAGCCCATGTCCATCACGGCGCGCCCGCAGGGCGTGTCGCCATGCAGGCGGTGCACCGGTGCGGCGTGCGCGCGTACCGCATCCAGCAGGCCCATCTGCCACAGCACCTGCAGGCCGCTGGGCTGCAGCAGGAAGCCGGCGCCGACCGGCCCGGGGTGGGGCGCGCGCTCGAAGATGTCGACGTGGTGTTCGTCGCGGGACAACAGAATGGCCAATGCCTGGCCAGCGGTGCCGTAGCCGATGACGGCGATGCGCATGCGGGGATCCATCCTGCGATTGTGCCTGATCCGCGCGGCAGGCAAAAAAAAACCCCGCCGAGGCGGGGTTCTCCAACACGCGACTGGATGGATCAGGCGGGCTGGATGTTGGATGCCTGGTCGCCCTTCGGGCCCTGGGTCTTTTCGAAGGTGACTTTCTGGCCTTCCTGCAGGGACTTGAAGCCGTTGCCCTGGATGGCGGAGAAGTGCGCGAACAGATCAGCGCCGCCGTCGTCCGGAGTAATAAAGCCAAATCCCTTGGCGTCGTTGAACCACTTCACGGTACCTGTTGCCATGTTGATGCGAGACCTTTGCAATGAATGGGTGGTGTGCGCAAAAACCCTGCGCACGGGGCGAGTATGCAAACCTTGCCCGAGGATGACAATCACCCCCGTGCCAATTCCCCGATCAGCTCGGGCAATCCGTTGGACGCGGCCTGCACGTTGGACAGCACTTCGGCCATCGTGATTTCCTCCCCATCGCCACACCCGGCGGCCCAGTTGGCCACGATCGCAAGGCAGGCGTAGTCGAGTCCGAGCTCGCGTGCCAAGGCCGCTTCGGGCATCCCGGTCATGCCGACCAGATCGCAGCCGTCACGGCGCAGACGCGCGATTTCCGCAATGGTTTCAAGGCGGGGGCCCTGCGTTGCAGCATAACAACCGCCGTCGTGCACCGTGACGCCGGTCACTTTTGCGGCGGCAAGAATTTTGCTTCGCAGCATCGGCGTATACGGGTGACCGAAGTCCACGTGCAGGACCTCGCTGCCCGCCTCTTCACACACGGTGGAGATCCGGCCCCAGGTGTAGTCGATGATCTGGTCCGGGCAGGCCAGCACGCGCGGCCCGAAGGCATCGCCGATGCCGCCGACCGTATTCAGCGCCAGCACGCGCGACGCGCCGATCTGCTGCAGTGCGGCAAGATTGGCGCGGTAGTTGATCTTGTGCGGGGGCAGCGAATGACCCTCGCCGTGGCGGGCCAGGAAAGCGACCCGGTGGCCCAGCAGGCTGCCAACGCGGATCGGGCCGGAGGGCGTACCGAAGCGGGTTTGGACCTCGTGGGTCTGCACGTCATCCAGCGTGGCGAGGTTGTAGACACCGGTGCCGCCGATGACCGCCAGGGCGATGGGCTGCATCAGCCTTCCTTCATCGCGTAGATCGCCGGCACGCAGCGCAGCGTCTCGTTGACGTCCATCCCGAAGCCGAATACATAACGGTCCGGCAGCTCCACGCCGGAATAGTCGGCCTGCACGTCAGGCAGCGCGCGGTCGTGCTTCTTCACCGTCAGCGCGGCGATGCGCACGTCGGTGGCACCCTGCTCCAGGCACCAGGTGCGCACGCCCTGCAGGGTGTAGCCCTCGTCCAGGATGTCGTCCACCAGCAGCACGCGGCGGCCGAACAGCGCGGTGGCCGGCTTGTGCTTCCACACCAGGTCACCACCGGTGGTTTCACCGCGGTAACGCGTGGCGTGCAGGTAATCGAACTGCACGTCCTGGCCGCGCGCGCCCAGTTCCAGGGCCAGTTGGCCGGCGAACGGCAGCGCGCCATGCATGATCGACAGGAACAGCGGCACTTCGCCCTTGTAATCGCTGGCGATGGCATCGGCGATGCGGCCGATGGCCTGGTCGATGGTGGGGCGGTCGACCAGCAGGTCAGCCTGTTCCAAGGCCTGGGAAATGGTGAGGTTGGGCATCAGACGGTTCTTCCAGAGGATTCAAGAAAACGGGTTCGGGTGTCGCCATGCCGGGCATCGGCCAGCAGGCCGTCCCAGCCAAGCGCGCCGCGGCCGATCAGGCCGAGCAGCGCGGCGGTGTTCGAGGTTCGATGCTGCATGGCCTGCAGCGCATCGTCCACCAGCTCGGGATGGCAGACCAGCACCACATCGCAGCCTGCATCCAGGTGGGCGTCGACGCGGGCCTTCACGCCGCCGGCGCTGAACGAGGCGGCCATGCCGATGTCATCGGAAAACACTACGCCTCGGAAGCCGAGCTGCCCACGCAGGATGTCCTGGACCCAACGCCGCGAGTAGCCTGCCGGTTCCGGAGCCACCTGGGGGTAGATGACGTGGGCCATCATCACCGCGTCGGCGCCGGCGGCAATGCCGGCCACGAAGGGCACCAGGTCGCGCGCCTGCAGTTCATCCAGCCCGCGTGGATCGATCGCGGTGTCGACATGGGTGTCTTCCAGCACGCTGCCATGGCCGGGGAAATGCTTGAGCGTGGCGGCCATGCCAGCGCTGTGCATGCCGCGCACGTAGGCGGCGGTGAAGGCGGCCACCACCTGCGGATCGTCGCTGAACGCGCGATCACCAATGGCGCGGTTGCCGTGACCCAGGTCCACCACCGGCGCGAAGCTCAGGTCCACGCCACTGGCGCGCACCTCGCTGGCCATCAGCCAGGCGTGCTGTTCGGCGGCGGCCAGCGCGGCCTGTGGATCCTGTGCGTAGCCCAGGCCGAGCTGCTGCAGCGGCGGCAGATTGGTGAAGCCTTCGCCGAAGCGCTGCACGCGCCCGCCTTCCTGGTCCACGCAGATCAACTGCGGACGCGGTGCGGCCTCACGGATCGCGGCGGACAGCGCGGCGATCTGCTGGCGGGAGGCGAAGTTGCGCTTGAACAGCACCACGCCGGCCACGGCATCGTGCTGCAGCCACTCACGCTCCTGGGCGGTCAGTTCGGTACCGGCAACGCCGATCAGCAGCATGTTCAGGTCTCCACGGCAGGCGCCACGATGGCGCAGCGCCGCATTGTCGCAGAAGCGTGGCCCAGCGTCAGACCTTGCAGCCGTCCGGGCCACACCCGTCTTCAGCGTCCAGCGCGCCGGAAGCGGCGGCTTGGTCGTGTTCGGCGGCGATCTGGCGCAGCGCCTGGGCGATCGCTTCCGGCGATTGCGCACCCTGGATTGCCCAACGGCCGTCGATGACGAAGGTCGGCACCGAGGTGATGCCGATGGCATGGGCGTGCTGCAGGCCTTGCTGCACCTCGTCCAGCCCGAGGTCCGAGCCAAGCATCGCCTGGATGTCCTCAGCGGCCAGTCCGCCCTCGACTCCGGCCTGGACCAGCACCTGCGGATCGGCCAGGTTGCGCCCGTGTTCGAAATGCGCGCGGAACAGCGCCTCGCCCACCGCATCCTGGACCCCCTGCTGCCCGGCCAGCCATAGCACGCGGTGCGCCTGCAGCGTGGTCACGCGGACCTGGCCACGGCTGAAATCCATCGGCAGGCCTTCGGCCTGGGCAGTCGCCTGGGTCTGGCCCAGCAATTGGTCGGTGCGCTCGACACCGCCGAACTTGCGCGCGTAGGCCTCACGCAGCGGCACCGGCGTGGTGTCGGCATCCGGATCCAGCTGGAACGGCTGCCAGCGCACCTGCAGCGCGGGCACCTCATCGCCGAGCAGCGCCAGACCCTGCGCGAAACGGTGCTTGCCGATCCAGCACCACGGACACACCACGTCGGAATAGATATCGATCTTCATCCCCGAGACATGGGGACGGCCGCGCCCCGAAAAAGGGGGCGGACGGGATCACGCGGTTTCGGCCAAGCCGTGACACGCCGGCAACGACTTACTCCCCGCCGTCGCCTTTCTCTTCGGGAGACCACCGGGTGTAAGGGTGGGAAGCCAGCGCTACGTTGTAGTAGCGGGCCTGGTCGGTGACTTCGCGGCCGGCCCACGCGGGCAGGCTGATCGCCTGCTCAGCGTCATCCAGTTCCACTTCGGCCACCACCAGCCCGGCGTTGTCGCCGAGGAACTCGTCCACTTCCCACAGCAGGCCGTCGTGCTGCACCAGGTGGCGGCGCTTGTCGATCAGCCCGCCCACGCACAGCGCCAGCAGCTCACGCGCGTCCTGCACCGGAATCGGATACTCGAATTCCTGGCGGCTGCGGCCCAGCGTGCGCGACTTCAGGTTCAGCGCCGCGCCGTCACCTTCGATGCGCACCCGCACCGAGGCGTTCTGGTCGCCCCGGTCCAGCGCGCCCATGTCGTTGATATAGCCCTGCGCCATCGGGATGACCGCATGCGCCGCGGCCCGCCAGCCATCACCGGTGACGAGGAATTTCCGTTCGATTTCAATGCCCATGGGGTGATTATGCGGGAACGGCGTGACGACCAACGGTCGTCACCCACCACGCCCAACGGTCGTCCCCCCCCCGATCAGGCTTTTTCGAACACCGCGATGCTTTCCACGTGCGCGGTATGCGGGAACATGTCCATCGCCCCGGCACTGACCAGGGTGAAGCCACGCTCCTTGACCAGGTAGCCGGCATCGCGCGCCAGCGAACCCGGATGGCAACTGACGTAGACGATGCGCTTGAACTGCTCCAGCGGCAGCTGCTGCAGCACTTCGATGGCACCCGAGCGCGGCGGATCCAGCAGCAGCTTGTCGAAGCCTTCCAGCATCCACGAGGCCTGGCTCTGGTCCTGGGTCAGGTCGGCGGCATGGAAGCTGGCATTGGCCAGCCCATTGCGCTGCGCGTTCTCCTTCGCCCGGGCCACCAGCCCGGCATCGCCTTCCACGCCGACCACTTCGCGCACGCCGCGGGCCAGCGGCAGGGTGAAGTTGCCCAGCCCGCAGAACAGGTCCAGCACGCGCTCGTCCGGGCGGGCATCCAGCAGCGCCAGCGCATGCTCGATCATCTTCACGTTGAGGTTGGCATTGACCTGGATGAAGTCCAGCGGGCGGAACGCCAGCTCCACGTCCCACGGTGCCAGCCGGAACGACAGCGGGACCTCCTGCGGCCACAGCGGGTGGACCGAATCCACGCCGTCGGGCTGCAGGAAGATGGCGAATCGGTGTTCCTGCCCGAACGCGATCCAGGCCGCGCGATCGGACTCGCTGAGCGGCTGCATGTGGCGGATGGTGAGCGCGATCGCGTCGTCGCCGGCGATGAATTCGATCTGCGGGATGTCGCGACGGCCATCCAGCGATTCGACGAACGCGGACAGCACCGACACCTTGGTGCCGATCTCCGGGATCACCGTCAGGCACTGCGACAGGTCCGCCACGAAGCGCGGATCCAGCTCGCGGAAGCCGACCAGGGTCTTGTCCTTCTTCTCGACCCGACGCACAGAGAAGCGTCCCTTGCGGCGATAGCCCCAGCTGTCGCCCACCAGCGGGGGCAGCACCTGCTGCGGCTGCACGTGGCCGATGCGCTGCAGGTTGTCCATCAGCACCCGCTGCTTGGCCACGATCTGCTCGCTTTCTTCCAGATGCTGCAGCACGCAGCCGGCACAGACGCCGAAATGCGGACACTTCGGCTGCACGCGCAGCGGCGAGGCTTCCACCACTTCGACGGTGCGCGCCTGGTCGAAATGCTTGCTGCGCGCGGTCTGTTCGGCCATCACCACTTCACCCGGCAGCGCGCCGGTGATGAAGGTGACCTTGCCACCTTCGCCATCACGGCGGGCAACGCCGCGGCCGTCGTGGCTCAGGTCGAGGATGTCGGTTCTGAAGAGGGTGCGGTCGATGCGGGAACGTTGACGGGCCACGTGGCGAAGGGCTGCGTGTGAAAAAGGGCGCGTATTGTCTCAGATGAGGGCGAAAGTCGCCTCTCCACCCTTGCAAGGCGGCGCGCGGTGGTTAATATGCAGCGTAGCTGACATGGAGGCAGCCTTATGCAGACGAATACGCCGCGCCCCGCGCGCCCCCGTTTCCTGCTGGTCGAGGACGACATCATCACGTGTGGTTTCCTCAAGGCCGCGCTGGAAACCTTGCCAGCGGACGTGGATACCGCCGACTCGCTCAACGCCGCGCTGGCCCGGGCCCATGTGCGGCACTACGACCTGTGGCTGATCGATGCGAACCTGCCCGATGGCCATGGCAGCGAGCTGCTGCAGCAGTTGCGCCGGCTGCACCCGGACACCCCGGCACTGGCACATACCGCCGATCGCGACGCGTCCGCACACGGGCGCCTGCGGGATGCGGGATTCGGCGACATCCTGGTCAAGCCGCTGGGCCGCGATGCCCTGCTCAAGGGCGTGCGTCGCAGCCTGGGCCAAGGGGCCCTCTACCGCGTGGACAGCGCGCCGATCCAGGCCATGGTGCTGAACGAAGCACAGGACTGGGATGAGATCACCGCGCTGGCCGCCCTGAACGGGCAACGCAACCACCTGGTGGCGCTGCGCGAGCTGTTCCTGGCCGAGTTGCCAAGTGTGCGGGATGCCGTCGACCAGGCCGTGGACCGCCATGACGAGCCGGCCCTGCGCAACCAGCTGCACCGGCTGCAGGCCAGTTGTGGATTCGTCGGTGCTGCCCGGCTGAGCCGCGCGGTGCGCACCCTGCACCAGATGCCGGCCTCGCACATGGCCCAGGCCAGCTTCCGCGATGCGGTAGCCGCGCTGCTGCACTGAGGGAGCCCCTCAGCGGCGGCGTGCCAGGTCGTCCAGCAGTTCCCAGGATTTCAGCCCACGCGATCCCAGGTGGTAGGCCAGCACCACCCGCATCGGCAGGCGCAGGCTGGCCAGGTCGTCGGCGCCGGGTTCTTCATCGCGCGCCAGCGCCAGCAGCGCGGCCCCGGTTGCCGTCCCCCTCCGCCCTTCCCCATCGCGTTCGCTGAGCAACCGCCGGGGCCCCTCCTGCGGATCCAGCAGATACCGCGCGGCCGGGTCCACCGCGCTGCCATCGCTGGCGACGGCCAGGTCGAAACCCACCCCCAGCGCTTCCAGCAGGTCGCGTTCGAAACGGCGCAGGCTCCAGGCCAGCGAAAGCTCCAGGCTGAGCCGCGCGCGCACCTCGCCGTAGGCCCGGTACAGGTCCGGCAGCGGGTCGTGACGCGGCGCCAGCCGCATCACCAGTTCATTGAGGTAGAAGCCGGCCAGCATGTCATTGCCGGTCAGGCGCGGTGCGGCGTCCAGCGCCTCGGCACCGCGCAGCTGCGCCAGGTCGCCACGCTGCACCGCGTCGAAGCGGATCCACTGCAGCGGCTGCAGCGCCGCGCGCAGCACCTGTCCTTTCGCACTGGAAACGCCGCGGGCGAGCAGGCCCAGGCGCCCGTGCGAGGCGCTGAGCACCTCCACCAGCAGGCTGGTCTCGCGGTAAGCCCGCGCGTGCAGGACAAAGCCCGGTTCGGACGCGATCTCCATCAGGGCCGGCCCCGCAGGCGCTGCTTATTCGTAGCCGAAGGCCTTCAGCGCGGCCTCGTCGTCGGACCAGCCCTCGCGCACGCGCACCCAGGTTTCCAGGAACACTTTGGCACCGAACAGGCGCTCCATCTGCATCCGCGACTTGGCCCCGATGTCCTTCAGGCGGGTACCGCCCTTGCCGATCACGATGGCCTTCTGCCCTTCGCGCTCGACCCAGATCACCGCACCGATGCGCAGCAGGTTGCCGTCTTCGGTGAAGCGCTCGATTTCCACCGTGGTGGCGTACGGCAGTTCTTCGCCGAGCTGGCGCATCAGCTGCTCGCGCACCAGTTCGCCGGCCAGGAAACGCTGGCTGCGGTCGGTGATTTCGTCTTCGCCAAACATCGGCGGGGCTTCCGGCACCAGGGCCAGCACGTCACGCACCAGCGCTTCCAGGCCATTGCGCTTCTGCGCGGAAATGGGATGTACCGAAGCGAACTCGCGGCCTTCGGTGATCTGCTGCAGGAACGGCAGCAACGCGGCCTTTTCCTTCATGCGGTCCACTTTGTTGACCACCAGCACCACCGGGATGCCGGAATCACGCAGCACGTTGAACGCCAGGCTGTCTTCCTCGTCCCAGCGACCGGCTTCGATGACCAGCAGGCCGGCGTCGACGCCCTCCAGCGATCCACGCGCGGCACGGTTCATCACCCGGTTCATCGCCCGCTTCTGCACTTTATGCAGGCCGGGCGTGTCCACCAGCACCAGCTGGCCTTCCGGATAGGTGGCAATGCCCAGCAGCCGGTGGCGCGTGGTCTGCGGCCGGTTGGAGACAATGCTGACCTTGGCCCCTACCAGTGCATTGGTCAGGGTCGATTTGCCCACGTTGGGGCGGCCAATGACAGCAACGCTGCCGCAACGATGGGGGGTCTGTTCGGTCACTTTGAATCCACCAGTAGGTCAAGCGCGGCCGCAGCCGCCTGTTGTTCGGCCAGCCGCCGCGAGGAGCCTTCGCCCTCGGTACATACGGCCGGTTCTGTCAGGTTGCAGCGTACCCGGAAGGTCTTGGCATGGTCGTCACCGGATTCTGACACCAGTTCGTACGCCGGCAGCGCCTTCTGTCGGCCCTGCAGCCATTCCTGCAACCGGGTCTTGGGGTCTTTTTCCGGCCGTCCGGTCGCCGGCAGGGCGTCCATGGCCGCATCGAACCAGGGCAGCACCACCGCGCGGCAGGCATCGAAGCCGGCGTCCAGGTAGATCGCTGCCACCACCGCCTCGAAGGCGTCGGCGAGGATCGAATCGCGGCGGTGGCCGCCGGTTTTCATTTCGCCGGCGCCCAGTACCAGGCGTTCGCCCAGCTTGAGTTCACGGGCGCGCTCGGCCAGCGCGCCTTCGCGCACCAGTTCGGCGCGGCCGCGGGTCAGCGCGCCCTCGTCGGCTTTCGGCCAGCGCGCATACAGCGCCTGCGCGACCAGCATGTTGACGATGCTGTCGCCGAGGAACTCCAGGCGCTCGTTGTTCGGTACGCCGGCAGACCGGTGCCGCAGGGCCTGCGTGAGCAGGTCCGCATTGGCGAAGGGGTGGCCGATCAGGTCACCACGTTGGAAGGTTTTATTCGACACCGCTACGGCTGAGGTCCTGGGTTGAGTCGAACTTGCCGACCACGTCGATGTTGCCGATCAACGGACGCCGCACTTCGTAGTTCACGCGCATGGTCCAGCCATTGTCCTTGCGGTCGAACTTCACGTTGGCAGGCTTCACGTTCTCGGAGTAGTTGATGTACAGGCGCTTGAACAGCAGCTTCTGGATGTTGGCCGGCTGCATGCTGCCGATGCCGGGCTCATTGGCCAGGCTCTTCATGGCCGAACGGACGGCATAGTTTTCCTGGTACATCGGGAACAGCTTCATCCCGACATAGAGGAAGAAGCCGACCACGATCAGGACCACCAGGAAGGAGGTCAGGGTAATGCCGCGTTGCGCCTTCATGCTGTTCATTGCGTTTCTCCCCAGATACGCGTGGATGAATCAATTGACGCCCGAGCCGATCCGCGACGGTTCGAAGCCGTCCTTGCAGAACCAGCCGGAGCAGTTGAGCCAGATCAGGAATGCCTTGCCGCGCAGGTTCTGCTCCGGCAGAAGGCCCCAGAAACGGCCGTCGTCGCTGTTGTCACGGTTGTCGCCCATCACCAGGTAGCGGCCCGCCGGAACGGTCCATTCCCCCTGGCCGGCAGGATACGCCGTCTCCAGCACGGTGTGGGTACGGCCGGGCAGCTTTTCGACCAGCAGGCTGGACCCTTCGCCATGGCCACGATGGCCGGCGTAGATGCCCTTGTCTTCGTATTCCACCGGCTGGCCGTTGAGGATCAGGCCGTTGCCTTCGAAGGTGATCTGGTCACCCGGCACGCCGATAACGCGCTTGATGAAGTTCTCGCCCTTGTTCGGGTCCTGGTCGTCGTGGCCCGGGAAATGGAACACCACCACGTCGCCACGTTCCGGTTCGCTGATCGGCACGAACTTGGTGTTGGTGAGCGGCAGGCGCAGGCCGTAGGCGAACTTGTTGACCAGGATGAAATCACCGATCAGCAGGTTCGGCATCATCGAACTGGACGGGATCTTGTACGGTTCGGCGATGAAGCTGCGCACCACCAGCACGATCGCCAGCACCGGGAAGAACGCGCGCGAGTAGTCCACCAGCGCCGGCTCGGTGTCCAGCAGGCCGGCGCGACGGGCACGTCGGCGGGCGAAGTACAGCTTGTCGGCAAGCAGGATCAGGCCGGAGGCCAGGGTCAAGGCAACCAGGAGGAACTCAAACGCTTTCATTCAATGTCCTTTGCAGCGTCGCGGGGCCAAGCGGCCCGGTAAGGGGCCGACTGTACCGTTACTTGTTGTCCATCTGCAGCACGGCCAGGAAGGCTTCCTGCGGAATCTCCACGCGGCCCACCTGCTTCATGCGCTTCTTGCCTTCCTTCTGCTTCTCCAGCAGCTTCTTCTTGCGCGACACGTCGCCGCCGTAGCACTTGGCAAGAACGTTCTTGCGCATGGCCTTAACGGTGGTGCGGGCAATCACCTGCGAGCCGATCGCCGCCTGGATGGCCACGTCGAACATCTGCCGGGGAATCAGCTCCTTCATCTTCTCGCACAGCTCACGGCCGCGGCGATCGGAGTGCGAACGGTGGACGATAAGCGACAGGGCGTCGACCTTGTCGCCATTGATCAACACATCCACGCGCACGAACGGGCCGGCATCGAACCGCACGAACGCGTAATCCAGCGACGCATAGCCGCGGCTGACCGACTTCAACTTGTCGAAGAAGTCCAGCACCACTTCGGCCATCGGCAGCTCGTAGCTGATCTGCACCTGGCTGCCCAGGTAGTTGATGCCGAGCTGGCTGCCGCGCTTTTCCTCGCACAGCTTGATGATGTTGCCGATGTATTCCTCGGGGGTGAGGATGTTGGCGCGGATGATCGGCTCGCGGACTTCCTGCACCTGGTTCACCGGCGGCAGCTTGGCCGGGTTGTCCATGTTCACGATGCTGCCGTCGGTCTTGAGTACTTCATAGACCACGGTCGGCGCGGTGCTGATCAGGTCCAGGTTGTACTCGCGCTCCAGGCGCTCCTGCACGATTTCCATGTGCAGCATGCCAAGGAAGCCGCAACGGAAACCGAAGCCCATCGCTTCGGAGCTTTCCGGCTCGAAGCGCAGCGCGGCATCGTTCAGGCGCAGCTTGTCGAGTGCTTCGCGCAGGTCGGGGTAGTCTTCGGCATCAACCGGGAACAGGCCGGCGAACACGCGCGGCTGCATCTCCTGGAAGCCCGGCAGCGGCTTGGGCGCCGGATCGCCGGCCATGGTCAGCGTGTCGCCGACCGGCGCGCCGTGCACGTCCTTGATGCTGGCCGTCACCCAGCCCACTTCGCCCGCACGCAGGGCCGGCAGCACCTTGCGCTTGGGGGTGAACACACCGACGTTGTCGACCTGGTGGTTGCGGCCGGTGGACATCACCTGCAGCTTGTCACCGGCCTTGATCTCGCCCTGCATGACGCGCACCAGCGACACCACGCCGAGGTAGTTGTCGAACCAGGAATCGATGATCAGCGCCTGCAGCTTGTCGGTATCGCGCGGCACCGGCGGCGGGATGCGCTTGACGATGGCTTCCAGCACGTCGCGCACGTTCAGGCCGGTCTTTGCACTGACCGGTACGGCATCTTCGGCATCGATGCCGATCACCGCCTCGATCTCGGCCTTGGCACGTTCGATATCGGCGGTGGGCAGGTCGATCTTGTTGATCACCGGCACCACTTCCAGGCCCTGCTCCACGGCGGTGTAGCAGTTGGCCACCGACTGCGCTTCCACGCCCTGGGCGGCATCGACCACCAGCAGCGCGCCTTCGCAGGCGGCCAGCGAGCGGCTGACTTCATAGGAGAAGTCGACGTGGCCGGGGGTATCGATGAAGTTCAGGTGGTAGGTCTGTCCGTCGTCCGCCAGGTACGGCAGCGACACCGACTGGGCTTTGATGGTGATGCCACGCTCGCGCTCGATCGGGTTCGAATCGAGCACCTGCGCTTCCATCTCGCGGGCCTGCAGGCCGCCACACAGCTGGATGATGCGGTCAGCCAGGGTGGACTTGCCGTGGTCGACGTGGGCAATGATGGAGAAGTTGCGGATGTTCCGCATCGAATCAGAGGACATAGAGGTGGCGGCGGCGCCGGGCGTCGTCAGGGTAAACGTTGGATTATCGCACGGGACGGCCGCCGCCGGTGGGTCCTGACGGCCGCTGGCCGTCAGCTTCCCGCCTCGGTGGGTGACGACCGTTGGTCGTCACGCCGCTGCGCTCGCCGGGCATGGCCCGGCGCCACCTTTCCCGGTCAGCTGCCGGTCTTCACGGCCACGAAGGCGCTGTTGCCGCCGCTGCGGACCAGCAGCATCACCACATCACCCTTCTTGTAACCGGTCAGTGCCCGGTTCAGGGCCTCCACGCTGCCCACTGCCGTACGGCCGACCTGCAGGATCACCATCCCCGGCGACAGCCGTGCGTCGCGGGCGGCCTGGCCGTTGACGCGGGTCACCCGCACGCCCTCGCCCGCTTCCAGCCCGAGCTGCTTGCGCTGCGGGGCGGTCAGGTCGGCCACTTCCAGGCCCAGCAGCGCGTTGGCACCGGTCTGCGGCGCCGCGTCGTCGTTGGCCGCGGCCGGACGGTTTGCCGCCGCCTGCGCGTCTTCGGCCAGTTCGGTCAGGGTGGCGCTGAGCTCACGCTCCTTGCCATCGCGGACCAGGCCGATGCTCACTTTGCTGCCCGGCGGCAGGGCGCCGATCAACGGCGGCAGGTCACTGAAGGAGTTCACCGGGCTGCCGTTCACCGAGCGGATCACGTCACCGACCTGCACCCCGGCCTTGGCCGCCGCACTGCCCGCGACAATCTCATTCACCAGTGCGCCGCGGCTGTCCTTCAAGCCCAGCGCCTGGGCGTTCAGCGAATCGATCTGCTGCACCACCGCGCCGAGCTGGCCACGACTGACCCGGCCGGTCTTCTTGATCTGCTCGACTGCGCCCATTGCCAGGTCGATCGGGATCGCAAAGCTGATGCCCATATAGCCGCCCGAAGCTGAGAAAATCTGCGAATTGATGCCGACCACTTCGCCACGGGTGTTCAACAGCGGGCCACCCGAGTTGCCTTGGTTGATCGCCACGTCGGTCTGGATGAACGGAACATAGCGCTGGTCGGCGCCGCCGGTGCTGCGGCCGGTGGCGCTGACCACGCCGGCGGTGACCGAATGGTCCAGCCCGAACGGCGAGCCGATCGCGACCACCCACTGACCCGGCTTCAAGGTACGCGAATCGCCGACGCGCACGGTCGGCAGGCTGCTGCCTTCGATCTTCAGAAGGGCTACGTCGTATTGCTGGTCGCTGCCCACCACCTTGGCGATGAACTCGCGGTTGTCACCCAGTTTCACCTTCACTTCGGACGCATCGGCCACCACGTGGTGGTTGGTCAGCACGTAGCCGTCGGCGGAAATGATGAAGCCCGAGCCCATGCCGCGGCCCTTGATGCTGGGGCCGCCATCCGGATCGCCGCCGGGGCCGCCTGGACCGGGCATGCCGAATTCCGGACCAAAGAAGCGGCGTAAGATTTCCGGGATTTCATCCTGGCCCGGCCCCATCCCGCCGCCGCGTGCCTGGCGGTTGCCGCCGCGCACGATGGTGGTTTCAATGTTGACCACGCCCGGCCCGACCTGGTCGACCAGGTTGGTGAAGTCCGGCAGGCCCGATACCAGCGGCTGGGCCGGCGCACGCGGCGCGGCGGCCGCGGACTGCGCCGTAGCGGCCTGCGGGGCCGGCGAAGGTGACTGCGCGCAGGCGGCCAGCGGCAGGGTCATCGCCAGCAGGCCCAGGGCCTGGGTACGGAACGAACGGCTAAGCGGGATCATCGGAATACAACCTCCGGCAGGTCATCGGACAGCAGAAAGGGGAAGCGTTGCCCGCCATCCAGCGGGCAGGCGCAGGCCACGCGCGGTCAGTCGCGCGGGCCCTGGACCGGCGGCGCGTCCTGCAGCCGCGGTTCAAAGGGATAGAAGGTGCCCGGCGTGTTACCGGGGAAACTGGCATTCAGCGCAGCGCCGGCCGCCGGACCCACGCTGGAACGCGGCCATGGCCTGGCCTGCAGCGCCCCCACGTTGCCGAACGTCAGCTCGTGCCGGGCGGCCGTGGACAGCGGGGTCGACAGCACCGGCTGGGCTGCGGCGAGCGCACGCTGCGGCTCGTCATCACGCTGCGCGACGCGGGCCATCTGCTGACTGCGCGTGGCACTGGCGCGGCGGACGCTGGCGTCCTGGCGACGCGCCGCAGCGGCCACCGCGGCCGCCGGGACACTGGCCACCAGCGCTGCGCCGGACGGCGATGCAGCAGGCTCCTGCACCGGCGCGGACGCCGGCAGTGCAAGCTCGGCCTGGCTGGCGATCACCTGCACCGGCAGGTCTGCCGGCGGTGCGCCCTCATCCAGCGATTGGCGCCCCATGAAGAAGGCCACCGCGGCCACCGAGGCGGCCAGCGCGGCACCGCCGCTCCAGCGACGCCAGCCGGTGCGCAGCTCGCGCCGCGGCTCGGCCCGGGGAACGGGTTCCTGCGCCACCGCCGCCGAAACGCGCGCGGCGAAATCCAGCGGCGCCGGCGCCACGGCCTTGCCGCGCATCACATCGCCCAGCAGCGCCCAGCGCTCCTGGCAGGCCTGCAGCTCGGGATCATGCTGCAGGCGGCGCAGCAGGAAACGGGCCTCGTCGGAGGCCAGTTCACCATCGACCAGCGCAGACAACTGCTGGCGGTTATGCAGGTCGATCTTGTCTTCGGGTTGGTCGTACTTGCTCATGGGCGGCTCTTCTCACGGGTGGCGCTGCCGGTGTCCAGCAGCGGCCGGAGTTCAGTGTCGATCGCCTCGCGGGCACGGAAGATCCGCGAGCGCACGGTGCCGATCGGGCACCCCATCTTCTGCGCGATTTCCTCGTAACTCAGGCCTTCCACCTCGCGCAGGGAAATGGCCAGGCGCAGTTCCTCCGGCAGCGAGGCGACGGCCTTCATCACCGTGGTTTCCAGCTCCTGGCGCATCAGCTGGCGTTCCGGCGTATCGGTATCGCGAAGGCGCGTTCCCGAATCGAACTGTTCGGCATCGCCGATTTCGATGTCATCGGTCGGCGGGCGACGATTGCTTGCAGCAAGGTGGTTCTTGGCGGTATTCACGGCAATCCTGTGCAACCAGGTTGAAAATTGGGCGTCGCCGCGGAAACTGCTGATCGCGCGGTAGGCGCGGATGAACGTGTCCTGGGCAACGTCCTGGCACTCACTCCAGTCGGCGATGTAGCGTCCGACGAGCGACACGACCCGATGCTGGTGCTTGCGCACCAGGACATCGAATGCCGCGCTTTCGCCGCGCTGCACGCGCCGGACCAGTTCCAGGTCCAGCTCCTGTGGTGTTTCAACCTCGGCCATTGGGGACCGAACTCCTGTCAGCCCAACCGACGTCAGGCAATGAGACTGCCAATCCCGGGAAAAGTTCAGCGCCATCTGACCGGGCACCGCACCAGCTTTTAACCAACGTTCCGTTAACGTAGCGGTCCATGCTATGAGCCTCCGCCATCGCTACCCCCAGCTATTGGGATTTGACGGAAGGGAAACAACCTCTGGATCATAGCCGCCTTCTCCATACACAACCGGATGGAACGTCCATGCTCTCAGGCTTCGATGGGCTTCGCCTCGCGCACTGGCACCCGGAGATCCGCGACGACGGTGTCGTGGTGCTCAATCTCGACCGCCAGGACGCCAACGTCAATGCGATGTCCCAGGATGTCCTGCTGGAACTGGGCGACCTGATCGAGCGCATCGCCATCGATCCACCCAAGGGCGTGGTGATCCAGTCGGCCAAGCAGGCGGGCTTCATCGCTGGCGCGGACTTGAAGGAGTTCCAGGAGTTCGACCGCCGCGGCACCGTCAATGACGCCATCCGCCGCGGCCAGGTGACCTACCAGAAGCTGGCCGAACTGCCCTGCCCGACCGTAGCGGCGATCCATGGGCACTGCCTGGGCGGCGGTACCGAACTGGCACTCGCCTGCCGCTACCGTGTCGCCTCCAATGACAGCAGCACCCGTATCGGCCTGCCCGAAACCCAGCTGGGCATCTTCCCGGGCTGGGGCGGCAGTGCCCGCCTGCCGCAGCTGGTCGGCGCCCCGGCGGCGATGGACATGATGCTGACCGGTCGCACGCTGTCGGGGTCGGCGGCGCGCAATATCGGCCTGGTGGACAAGGTGGTGGCCCCGGCGCTGCTGCTGGACACGGCCGTGGCGCTGGCGCTGAAAGGCACCGTCCGCCCGTTCAAGCAGCGCGCTACCGCCTGGGCGACCAATACCTGGCCGGCGCGCAAACTGCTGGCCCCGCAGATGGCCAAGCAGGTCGCGCGCAAGGCCCGCAAGGAGCACTACCCCGCCCCCTACGCGCTGATCAGCACCTGGGAACGCAGTGGCGGCAAGCCGGTGCAGGCGCGCCTGGATGCCGAACGCCGCGCGGTGGTGAAGCTGGCCAGCACGCCCACCGCGCGCAACCTGATCCGCATCTTCTTCCTGACCGAACGCTTGAAGGCGCTCGGCAGTGGCGACCACGGCATCCATCACGTACACGTGGTCGGCGCTGGCGTGATGGGCGGCGATATTGCCGCGTGGTCGGCTTACAAAGGCTTCAACGTGACCCTGCAGGACCGCGAGCAGCGTTTCCTCGACCCGGCCATGCAGCGCGCGCAGACCCTGTTCGAGAAGAAGGTGCGCGATGAAAGCAAGCGGCCGGCGGTGGCCGCGCGCCTGCAGGCCGACCTGGCCGGCGCGGGCGCTGCGCAGGCGGACCTGGTGATCGAGGCGATCATCGAGAATCCGCAGGCCAAGCGTGACCTGTACCAGACGCTGGAGCCGAACATGAAGGCCGATGCGCTGCTGACCACCAACACCTCCTCGATCCCGCTGGTCGAACTGCGTGACCACATCCAGCGACCGGCGCAGTTCGCCGGCCTGCATTACTTCAACCCGGTCGCGCAGATGCCGCTGGTGGAAATCATCCACCACGACGGCATGGCGCCGGAGACCGAGCGCCGCCTGGCCGCCTTCTGCAAGGCGCTGGGCAAGTTCCCGGTGCCGGTCGCCGGCACGCCCGGCTTCCTGGTCAACCGGGTGCTGTTCCCGTACATGCTGGAGGCGGCGACCGCCTATGCAGAAGGCATCCCGGGCCCGGTGATCGACAAGGCTGCGGTCAAATTCGGCATGCCGATGGGGCCGATCGAACTGCTGGATACGGTTGGACTGGACGTAGCGGCCGGCGTGGGCGAAGAGCTCGCTCCGTTCCTCGGCCTGCAGATTCCGGCGGCGCTGCAGACCGTCGAACAGGGCAAGCGCGGCAAGAAGGACGGCCAGGGCATCTACGCCTGGGAAAACGGCCGTGCGAAGAAGCCGGAAGTACCCAAGGGCTACCAGGCGCCGGGTGATCTGGAAGACCGGCTGATCCTGCCACTGCTCAACGAAGCCGTGGCGTGCCTGCACGACGGCGTGGTGGCCGATGCAGACCTGCTGGATGCGGGCGTGATCTTCGGGACCGGGTTCGCGCCGTTCCGTGGGGGTCCGGTGCAGTACATCCGGGCGACCGGTGCCGATGCGCTGGTGGAGCGGCTGAAGGTGCTGCAGCAGCGGCATGGGGATCGGTTCTCGCCGCGGCCGGGCTGGGATAATCCAGTGCTGCGCGAAGCAGTGGTGTGACCGTGTTGCGGCGTGTTTTCCGCTTATGCATCGCGGCGGGCAGCGCGAGGCACTGCCCAGGACACGCCGCAAGTACGTCCTTGTAGGCTCGATCGCCGCATCCATGCGGCTCACGGTCCCGGCCAGCACCTCGCGCCGCCCGCTGAAAGTGAGTCGGCGCGGCACCGGCGGGAAGGGAAAAGGCATAAAAAAAACGCGGCGCTGGGCGCCGCGTTTTTTCGTGTTCTGCCGGTCAGCGGATCAGCTGGCCTTGGCGACGGCCTTCTTGGCAACGGCCTTCTTTGCCGGGGCCTTGGCCACGGTCTTCTTGGCGACCGGAGCGGCGGCGCCGACGGCGGCCTTGCTCACGGTGTGCGAACGGGCGTTGCCGTAGCTGGCGTTGTAGCGCTTGCCCTTGGCGGTCTTGCGGTCACCCTTACCCATGTCTTGAACTCCTGGCTATGTTGATTCTGATTACCCCGTGCTGACACGGGTTTGGCGGGGCCGTCTTGCTGGACGCCCCCGCGCACGATCGGAAAGCCTACCACGACGGCCTCAATGCGCGCAGCTGGCGTCGTGTACGTGGCCGTGGTTGAGGCGCAGGTTGACCAGGTGGGCCACGCCCACCAGCAGCCCGCCGAGGGTCATCACCACCGCATGCGGAACCGGATCGTGGTGCAGCGGGTCGTACAGCACGCCCGCCCACAAAGCGACCAGGCCGGGAATCAGGAAGCCCAGCGCACGCAGCGCACCATGCCGCCGATAACCCCAGACCAGGCTGAACAACCCCAGCAGGGTCACGAACACCACCAACGCCTGCTCCACGCCATCGCCCAGCCACACCGACAGGCCCAGCGAGGGTGCAGCGGCCAAGGCCACGGGGATCACCGCGCAGTGCACTGCGCACAGCAGCGAACCGGTGGCACCGAAGCGATCAATCAGATGGCGGAGGCGTGGGATCAGGGGCATGACTTCCAGCAGGGTCGGCGAAGCGTTATGGAATAATATAACATCCCTCCTGTACCCGCACGGCCTGTTTCGCCCAGCGACTCTCTCCCGTTGTCCGCCATGGGATTCGTGCGCCCTTGTTGATACGTTATAACAATTCATTGGAAGCCCCATGACTGCTCTGCGTACCCGGCCCCGCCCGCACACTCTCGCCCTGGCCCTCGCTGCTGCCCTGCTGCCCGCAATGGCGATGGCCGCCGACGCCCCGGCCGGCCGACACCTGACCGAACTGTCCGAAGTGAAGGTCACCGCCTCGCCGCTGCAGGGCGATGCCGAATCGCTGGCGCGGCCGGTCGAGGTGCTCGCCGGCGAACGCCTGGACGAAGCCAAGGCCGGCACCCTGGGCGACACCGTGGCCAAGCTGCCCGGCGTGCAGAGTTCCTATTTTGGTCCCGGCGTGGGCCGGCCGATCATCCGCGGACAGGAAGGCCCGCGCGTGGCCGTGCTGTCCAACGGCGTTGGCAACATGGATGCCTCCACCGTCAGTGCCGACCACGCCACCAGCATCGAACCGTTCCTGGCCGACCAGATCGAAGTCCTGAAGGGCCCGGCCACCCTGCTGTTCGGCAGTGGCGCGATCGGCGGGGCGGTCAACGTGGTCGATGGGCGCATCGCCAGCGAAGTGCCGGAGCGCCCGCTGAGCGGCCGCGCCGAGGTCCGCGGCAACAGCGTCAACGACGAACGCAGCGGCATGTTCCGGCTGGACGGCGTCAACGGCAACTGGGTGCTGCACGTGGACGGCCTGGTGCGCAACGGCGATGACTACCGCATCCCCGGCTACGCGGTGGTCGATGCGCTCGAAGAACACGACCATGCACACGATGACGGCGACGCCGATGAACCGCGCCGCGGCACCCTGGACAACAGTTCCATCCGCACCCGCGCCGGTGGGGTCGGTGCCACCTGGCTCGGCGATGGCGGCTTCTTCGGCCTGTCCGCCGGTACCTACCGCACCAACTACGGCATCCCCAACGGCGCGCACGTGCATGCCGAAGGCGATGACCACGACCATGGCCACGACCATGGCGCAGAGGAAGAAGAAGGCGAGGAGCACGACGTGCGCATCGACATGGTGCAGAACCGCTTCGACTTCAAAGGCGGCATCTACAACCCGACCTCGTTCCTGAAGAACGTCACCCTGCGCGCCGGTTACACCGACTACGAGCACACCGAACTGGAAGCCGGCACGCCGGCAACCCGCTTCACCAACCAGGGCATCGAAGGCCGGCTGGAAGCGGTGCAGAACGAGATCGCCGGCTGGAACGGTGCCTTCGGCCTGCAGTTCGGCAACAGCGATTTCGGCGCCAAGGGCGAAGAAGCCTTCGTGCCCGATACCACGACCGAGAACCTCGGCGTGTTCGTGCTGCAGGAAAAGCAGTTCGGCCCGTTCAAGCTGGAGCTGGGCGCGCGCCATGACCAGGTCAAGCTGGAGCCGACCGCCGACTACCAGCGCCGCAGGTTCGATGCCACCAACCTGTCTGCCGCCGGCATCTGGACGTTGAACGATGCCGTGGACCTGCGCTTCGGCGTGGACAGTTCCGAGCGCGCACCGACCAATGAAGAGCTGTACGCCGCCGGTGCGCACATCGCCACGCGTTCGATCGAACTGGGCGATGCGCAGCTGAAGACCGAGCGCGGCCAGCGCATCGAACTGGGCATCCACACGCACAGTGATCGCCTGGACTTCTCCGCTTCGGTGTACCAGACCAAGTTCAAGGACTTCATCTACCTGGCCGACACCGGCGTGGTGGAAGACCTGCCGGTGCGCTTGTGGGCGCAGCAGGACGCCACCTTCAAGGGCGCCGAAGCGGAGGCGCTGGTGCATCTGTTCGAAGGCAATGCCGGTGACTGGGACCTGCGCGTGTTCGGTGACTACGTCAAGGCCGAACTGGATGGCAGTGGCAGCCGCAGCGTGGACATCGCCGTGCCGCATGGCGACCACAACCACAACTACACCGTGGACCTGGCCAACGGGGGCTACCTGCCGCGCATTTCGCCGGCACGCGTGGGCGCCGACCTGCGCTGGGCCAAGGACGGCTGGCGCGCATCGCTCGGTGCGGTGCGTTACAGCAGCCAGAAGGACACCGCGCAGAACGAAGAACCGACCAACGGCTACACGCTGGTGGATGCACACTTCGCGTATCGCTGGGACCGCAGCGACAGCAACAGCTACGAAGTGTTCGTGGACGGCAGCAACCTGACCAACCGCGAAGTGCGTCCGCACACCTCGCTGCTGCGCGATTACGCGCCGCTGCCGGGACGCGGCGTGGCCTTCGGCATCCGCGCGTACTTCTGACCGGCTGAGCCGCTGGCCGTCTGCTTGCGCTGTCGGTGGGTGACGACCGTCGGTCGTCACCGCACTGGCTGATCACGGCCTATAGTGCCGGCCATGACCACCGACTCCACCGCGCGTCTCCCCTGGGGCCTCCTGCTGGCGGCCTCGGGCATCCTGATGATCACCATGGCGGCACGCCAGACCACGGGCCTGTTCGTCGATCCCATCCACCGCGATACCGGCGTCAGCATCGTCGACATCAGTTTCGCGCTGGCCATCGGCCAACTGGTCTGGGGTGCGGTGCAGCCCGTGTTCGGTGCGCTGGCCGACCAGCGCGGGCCGCTGCCGGTGCTGATCGGCGGTGGCATCGTGCTGGCCGCAGGACTGGCCCTCGCGCCTATGCTTCCGGGCGGATGGGGGCTGGGCCTCAGCCTGGGCCTGATGATGGCGGCCGGTGCGGGTGCCGGCAGTTTCTCCGTGCTGATCGGTGCCACCGCGCATCGGCTGCCGGCCGAGCGCCGTTCGTTCGCAGCCGGCCTGATCAATGCCGGAGGCTCGCTCGGCCAGTTCGTATTCGCACCAATCCTGCAGGTGGTCATCACCGTTGCAGGCTGGGGACGGGCGATGCTGCTGATGGCCGTGGTTTCCCTGCTGACCCTGCCGATGGCCTGGCCGTTGCGCCGCCGTGCCGGCGACCATGCGCATGCCACGGCGGCGGCCGATGGCGGGCTGCGTGCGCAGTTCCGGCTGGCCCTGCGTGAGCCGAGCTACTGGTACCTGCACCTGGGCTTCTTTACCTGCGGGCTGTATATCGCCTTCCTGGTCACCCATCTCCCGGGTGAGATCGCACTGTGCGGTCTGTCGCCCACCGTTTCATCCACATCCATCGCGCTGATCGGCCTGTTCAACGTGGCAGGCAGCCTGCTGATGGGCTACCTGGGCCAGCGCTACCGGATGAAGCTGTTGTTGGTGGCGCTGTATGCCAGCCGCGCGTTGATGATCGGGCTTTACCTCGTTGCCCCGCCCACCGCATTGACCTTCTATGTGTTCGCCGCTGCGCTGGGCTTCACCTGGCTGGCCACCGTGCCGCCTACCGCCGGCCTGGTCGGCAAGCTGTTCGGGCCGCGCTACCTGGGCACCCTGTTCGGGCTGACCCTGCTGTCGCATCAGATCGGTGGCTTCTTCGGCGCGTGGCTGGGCGGGCTGGTGCTGGCCAATACCGGTAACTACATGATCATGTGGTACCTGGACATCGCGCTGGCGCTGATCGCCGCGGTGGCGCACCTGCCGATACGCGAGCAGGCGCCGCGGATGGCGACCGCAAGCGCTGTCTGAGTCCCGCTCACTCGACCATCACGTAGCGGACTGCGCCCTGAAACGCCGCCAACGCCGTCGCGATCCGCACTGGATAAACGGACATATTTGTCCGAAAATGACCCATGACTTCCCTGCGTGCCGACGCGGCCGCCCGCCGCGCCCTCATCCTCGATGCCGCCGACCACGTGTTCGGCAACCATGGGGTGACCGCCCCGCTGGACCTGGTGGTGGAACGCGCACAGGTCGGACGGGCGACGCTGTACCGCAACTTCCCGGATCGCGGCGCACTGATCGAAGCGCTGCTGCAGCGGACCGTCGACCGTATCGCACGCCAGGTCGCCGAACTGGGCGGGCGCGACGATGCGCTGTTCGAGCTGCTGGACGGCATGGCCCGCCGCATCATCGATTCACCCGCGCTGGCCGATTACTGGCGCGCGGTGCATCCGGACGACCCGACCGTGCGCGGTGCGCGCGAACGCGTGCGTAGCCTGATGGAGGCACCGATCCAGCGCGCCATCGCCGCCGGATTGTGCCGGCCGGACCTGACCTCCACGGATATTTCACTGATCTTGGGCATGCTGGGTGCGGCCCTGCGCGGCAAGAACCGCGAAGAGCGCAGCGCGCTGGCAGGCCGTGCGCTGCAGCTGCTGCGCGCGGGCCTGCAGGGAACCGGTGCAACGGAGGCCTGATGTCGCAGTACCTCAAGCCCATCCCGGACTGGGAGGAACACGAGAAGCCCACCCTCCCGGGCTCGGCGTCGATGCCGTGGCATCCGCCGCACCGGCGTGCCGCCTATGCGCTGGTGTCGGTGCTGGTGGCCATCACCGGTGGCCTCGGCACTGCGCTGGTCACCGCCAACCTGCCCTTCCTGCAGGGCCAGTTGGGCCTGAGCCCCGTGCAGGGCACCTGGCTGGTCGCCTCCTACGTGATGGTCAACGTGACGGCGAACCTGCTTGCCTTCAAGTTCCGCCAGCAATATGGCATCCGCCTGTTCGCCGAAATCGGCCTCGGGCTGTACGCCGCGCTGGCCCTGCTGCACCTGGCCGTCGGCAGCTTCGAAACCACCGTGCTGCTGCGCGCGGCCAGCGGTTTCGCCGGCGCGGCGTGCTCGACGCTGGGCACGCTGTACATGCTGCAGTCGTTGCCACGCCGCTATACCGGCAACCTGCTGGTGATCGGCGTGGGGCTGTCACAGCTGGCGGTGCCGCTGGCCTGGGTGGTCTCCCCCAGCCTGGTGGGTACCGGCCAATGGCATCTGCTGTACTTCTTCGAAGCCGGACTGGCACTGTGCGCCTTCGCTGCCGTGGTGCTGCTGAAGCTCCCGCCGGGCGTGCAGATCAAGGCCTTCGAACCGATGGACTTCCTTACCTTTGCGCTGCTGGCACCCGCCGTCGGCCTGCTGGTGGTGGTGCTGGCGCAGGGTTACGTGCGCTGGTGGACCGACACCCCGTGGCTGGGCTGGGCGCTGGTTGCCTCGATCACGCTGGCCACGGCGGCCTTCGTGGTTGAACACTACCGGCGCAACCCGCTGCTGCAGGTGCGCTGGCTGGCCAGCCTGCCGGTGCTGCACTTCATCGTCGGCGCGTTCCTGCTGCGCTTTCTCACTACCGAACAGTCCTATGGCGTGGTCGGGCTGATGCGTACGCTCGGGATGGGGCCGGACCAGATGCGGCCGCTGTTCGCGGTGATCCTGGCCGGGGTGGTCACCGGCATCGCTGCCAGTTCGCTGACCTTCGGTCCGAAGCGGCTGATCCCGCAGGTGCTGATGGCAATCCTGCTGCTGGGCAGCGCCGCCCTGCTCGACCAGCACCGCACCAGCCTGGACCGTCCGCATGATTTCTTCGTCAGCCAGTTCCTGGCTTCGGTCGGCTCGGGCATGTTCATGGGCCCGCTGATCATGCTCGGCATCACCGCCGTGCTGAAGCAGGGCGTGGACCACATGATCACCTTCCTGGTCACCCTGTCGATCACCCAGACGCTGGGGGGGCTGGCGGGTTCGGCGGTGCTCGGGACGGTGCAGCTGCATCGCGAGCAGCTGTATTCCACCGCGCTGGTCAGCCAGCTGGACCCGGCCGATCCGGTGGTCGCGCAGCGGCTGCGCCTGCAGCAGCAGCTCTACAGCGCGCAGATCACCGACCCGGTGCAGCGCAGCGCGCAGGGCACCGCGCAGCTGGCGCAGATTGCGCGCCGCGAAGCCAACGTGCGTGGCTTCAATGATGTGTTCACGCTCAGCGGCTGGCTGGCGCTGGGCTTCCTGGGCTGGCTGCTCTCATTGCAGCTGTGGATCGCCGCGATGAAGCAATGGCGCAGGCGCCGCCCCTCCCCTTCCTCCCCCGCGGCGCCCGATGCGGCTGCCGCACCGCGTTGAGTAACTCCATGTCCCAGCAACCACCCCGCGATGACGACGCCCCGGAAAACGTAAATCCGGCGCCTCCCACCGATGCCGCACCGGCGCCTGCCCCGCCGCCGCCGGCCGCCACCCCGGCCACGCCTACGGGCGCGCCGAAGTACCTCAAGCCCAGCAACCGGGCGGTGGTGATCATGGTGCTGCTGGCGCTGGTGGGCATCGCGTTGATCCTGCGCGGCTGGCAGCTGTGGCCGTTCACCAGCGCCATCGCCAGCACCGACAACGCCTACGTCCGCGGGCAGGTCACCGTGCTGGCGCCGCAGGTCAATGGCTACGTCACCGACGTCCTGGTGAAGGATTTCCAGCACGTCAGACAGGGCGATGTCCTGCTGCGCATCGACGACCGCATCTACCGCCAGCGCGTCGCGCAGGCCGAAGCGGCCTTGGACAGCGCGAAGGCGGCGCTGGCGAATTCGGACCAGTCGCAGGCGCAGAACCGCGCGCAGATCGCTTCGGCCAAGGCTACGCTGGCGGCCGGGCAGTCTGAACTGCAGCGCTCGCGGGCCGAACTGGCGCGCTATGAGCAGCTGGCCGAACAACGTCTGGTGGCGCTGAACGACCGCGACAAGTTCCGCACCAGCCAGGCCTCCGCGCAGGCCGGCGTGCAGCAGTCGCAGGCGCAGATCCAGATTGCCGAAGAAACCCTGGTATCCACCCAGGTCGCCCGCAAGGGGCTGGAGGCACAGGTCGAAAGCGCGCAGGCGGCACTGGAACTGGCGCGGATCGACCTGGCCAACACCACGGTGCACGCCCCGCGCGATGGCCAGGTCAGCGAAGCGAGCGCGCGGGTCGGGCAGTACGTCACGGCCGGTTCGCAGTTGTTGTTCCTGGTGCCCGATGCGCTATGGGTGGTGGCCAACTTCAAGGAAGGCCAGACCTGGCAGATGCGCATCGGCCAGCCGGCCACCTTCGCGGTGGACGCGTTCCAGGGTGAGGTCCTGCGAGGCCGCGTGGAGGAGATCGCACCGGCCACCGGTTCGGAGTTCAGCGTGCTGCGGCCGGACAATGCCAGCGGCAACTTCACCAAGGTGGTGCAGCGCTTGCCGGTGCGGATTGCGATCGATGCCGATCAACCGCTGGCGGCGCGGCTGCGGCCGGGTATGTCGGTGGTGGCCAAGGTGGATACTTCGGTTGAGCCTGCTTCCGCGCCACGCGGGCGGTGAGTGGTCGAGCGGGTGGGACCCCCTCGCGGGTGGCTTTAAAGCAACAGTCTTGGTCTGGGCCGGGCGGTGGGGCTGTGCGGGGGACGGCAAAAGCCGCTCCTGCGGGCCTCGTTTCGCGCCATCCATGGCGCTCAACGCCCCCGCCCAGCCCCACCGCCCGACCCCCTGACAGGTTCCGGGCGCCGCCACCCGCGCAATGAAGAAAAAAAAAAGCGGTAGCGCCGCCCCATGGTCGGCGGCGTCCACCAGACCCCACTCCCCCCACCTCCGCCGCCCATCCGCCGGCCC
>NZ_PJAY01000054.1:0-90813 GCF_002836635.1 Stenotrophomonas sp. Bg11-02 | reverse complement strand
GAGGGGTCCCGTGGGCTGGGGGGTGTGATTAAGGGCCCACCTGTTCCCCGGCCTTCGCGCGATAGCCATGCACGGTACCGTCGGCCGGCGCGGCCAGCGTGTGTTCCATCTTCATCGCCTCCAGCACCACCAGCGGCGTACCGCGGCTGACCTTGCTGCCCGGTTCCACCAGCGTGGCGACGATCCTGCCCGGCATCGGCGCCAGCAGGCTGCCGGCGTCCGCCGTGGCCTGCTCGGATTCGCCTACCGGGTCATGCACCGTGAAGCGCTGCTGCCCCTGCGCGGTGAACAGATATACCTGGCTGTCATCGCGCAGCACGCCTGCACGCCAGCGCTGCCCATCCAGCGTCACGTCCAGTTGGCCGTCGGCGAAGCGGCCACTGACCTGCTGCGCCGGTTCGGCATCACGCTGCACCTGCCAGCCATCCGGCTGCGTCCACACCCGCAGCGTGTGCTGGTGCTCGCCCTGCTGCAGCGGCAGCAGGCGCGAGGCTGAAGCCCCGATCCGCCAGCCATCCTGTGCCTGCCAAGGTGAGCGCGGATCGCGCGCATCAACCGCTGCGCTCGCCGTGGTCACCGTGGCGGCAACCGCCGCCAGCGTCCACAGCGCTTCATCGCCCGCCGCCGGTGCGCCCAGCGCGTCCTGCTCGCGCTCGATCAACGCCGTGTCCAGCTTCGCCTGCGAGAACGAAGCGGTGCCCACCAGCCGCCGCAGGAAGCCGGCATTGGTGGTCACGCCCACCACCTGGCAGGCGGCCAACGCCTGCTGCATGCGCCGCAACGCCGCCTCGCGGTCCACGTCCCAGACGATCAGCTTGGCGATCATCGGATCGTAGAAAGGCGTAATGGTGTCGCCCTGCTCAACGCCTGTATCCACGCGCACGTGCGCGCTTTCCAGCGGCAGGCGCAGGTGGTGCAGCGTGCCGGTGGAGGGCAGGAAACCTTTGTCGGCGTCCTCGGCATACAGTCGTGCTTCCAGCGCATGGCCGCTGATCGCCAGCTCGTCCTGGCGCTTGGGCAGCGGCTGGCCGGCAGCCACGCTCAGCTGCCACGCCACCAGGTCGGTGCCGGTGATGAACTCGGTCACCGGGTGTTCCACCTGCAGCCGGGTGTTCATTTCCATGAAGTAGAAATCGCCCTCCGGGGAGGCAATGAACTCCACCGTGCCGGCGCCCACGTAACCCACCGCGCGCGCGGCATCCACCGCGGCCTTGCCCATCGCAGCGCGACGCTCGGCGGTCATGCCCGGGGCCGGTGCTTCTTCCAGGACCTTCTGGTGGCGGCGCTGCACCGAGCAGTCGCGCTCGAACAGGTGCACCACGTTGCCGTGGCCGTCGCCGAACACCTGGATCTCGATGTGGCGCGGCCGCAGTACGTACTTTTCGACCAGCACGTGGTCATTGCCGAAGGCCGAACGCGCTTCGCGCTGGCAGCTGGCCAGCGCCTCGATGAAAGCCGCGCTGTCGTCCACCCGGCGCATGCCCTTGCCGCCGCCACCGGCGCTGGCCTTGATCAGCACCGGGTAGCCGATCGCATCGGCTTGTTCGCGCAGGAACTGCGGGTCCTGGTTGTCGCCGTGGTAGCCGGGGGTCAATGGCACGCCGGCCTGCTGCATCAGCGCCTTGGCCGCGCTCTTGTCACCCATCGCGCGGATGGCGCTGGCCGGCGGGCCGATGAACACCACGCCGGCAGCCGCGCACGCGTCAGCGAAGGCCGCGTTCTCAGACAGGAAGCCGTAGCCGGGATGGATCGCCTGGGCCCCACTGCGGCGGGCTGCTTCCAGGATCACATCGGAACGCAGGTAGCTTTCCGCAGCCGGTGCCGGACCGATCGCGATGGCTTCGTCGGCCAGCCGCACATGGCGCGCGTTGCGGTCGGCATCGGAGTACACCGCCACCGTGGCGATGCCGAGTCTGCGGCAGGTTGCAATGACGCGGCAGGCGATCTCGCCGCGGTTGGCGATCAGGATCTTGGTGAACATCAGGGAGGGCTCGGTCATGGCGCAGGTCACATGCGGAACACGCCGAAGCGTGTCTCGCGGGCCGGGGCGTTGAGGCTGGCCGACAAGGCCAGGGCCAGCACGCGGCGGGTGTCGGCAGGATCGATGATGCCGTCGTCCCACAGCCGCGCGCTTGCGTAGTAGGGGTGTCCCTGGCGTTCGAACTGGTCGCGGATCGGCGCCTTGAAGGCGTCCTCCTCTTCAGCGGCCCAGGCACCGCCCTTGGCTTGGATGCCATCGCGCTTGACCGTGGCCAGCACGCTGGCGGCCTGCTCGCCGCCCATCACCCCGATGCGTGCGTTCGGCCACATCCACAGGAAGTTGGGCGAGTAGGCGCGGCCGCACATGCCGTAGTTGCCGGCCCCGAACGAACCACCGATCACCACCGTGAACTTCGGCACCTTCGCACACGCTACCGCCATCACCAGCTTGGCGCCGTCCTTGGCGATGCCGCCCTGTTCGTACTTGCGGCCCACCATGAAGCCGGTGATGTTCTGCAGGAACACCAGCGGTATGTTGCGCTGGGTGCACAGTTCGATGAAGTGCGCGCCCTTCAGCGCGGACTCGGAAAACAGGATGCCGTTGTTGGCGATGATGCCCACCGGATAACCATGCAGGTGGGCAAAGCCGGTGACCAGGGTGCTGCCGTAGCGCGGCTTGAATTCATCGAACCGCGATCCATCCACCAACCGGGCGATTACCTCGCGCACGTCGAACGGCTTGCGCGTATCGGCCGGGATCACGCCATACAGCTCATCTGCCGGGAACAACGGCGCTTCCACCGGCTGCAGTGCCATCGCCGGCTCCGGCTTGCGCCAGTTGAGCTGGGCGATGATCGCGCGCACCCGCGCCAGCGCCTGCAGGTCGTTGTCGGCCATGTGGTCGGCAACGCCGGAAAGCCGCGTGTGCACGTCGGCACCGCCGAGGTCTTCGGCGCTGACCACTTCACCGGTGGCGGCCTTCACCAGCGGCGGGCCGCCCAGGAAGATCGTGCCCTGCTCACGCACGATCACTGTTTCATCGCTCATCGCCGGCACGTAGGCGCCGCCGGCGGTGCAGCTGCCCATCACGCAGGCGATCTGCGGGATGCCCTGCGCGGACAGGTTGGCCTGGTTGTAGAAGATGCGGCCGAAGTGGTCGCGGTCCGGGAACACCTCGTCCTGCAGCGGCAGGAAGGCGCCGCCGGAGTCGACCAGGTAGATGCAGGGCAGGCGGTTCTGCTCGGCGATCTCCTGCGCGCGCAGGTGCTTCTTCACCGTCATCGGGTAGTACGTGCCGCCCTTGACCGTGGCATCGTTGGCCACGATCACGCATTCCACCCCGCTCACCCGGCCGATGCCGGCCACCACGCCGGCGCAGGGCACGGCGTCTTCATACATGCCGTGCGCCGCCAGCGGGGCGATTTCCAGGAAGGCGCTGCCGGCATCCAGCAGCGCATCGATGCGCTCGCGCACCAGCAGCTTGCCGCGCGCGGTGTGCTTGTTGCGTGCCGCCTCGCTGCCGCCCAGCGCGGTACGCGCCAAGGTGGCATGCAGGTCATCGACCACCGCCTGCATGGCGCTGCGGTTGCTTTCGAAGGGTTCGCTGCCGGCGTGCAGCTGGGTGTTCAGAATGCTCATGGAAGGCCCTTACAGCGTGCGCTGGAACAGTTCACGACCGATCAGCATGCGGCGGATTTCCGAGGTGCCCGCGCCGATTTCATACAGCTTGGCATCGCGCCACAAGCGGCCGGTGGGGTATTCGTTGATGTAGCCGTTGCCGCCCAGGATCTGGATCGCCTGGCCGGTCAGCCAAGTGGCTTTCTCGGCCGCGTACAGGATCGCGCCGGCCGAATCCTGGCGGGTGGTGCGCCCCTGGTCGCAGGCGCGCGCCACCGCATAGACGTAGGCACGGCACGCGCCGAGGCCGACGTACATGTCGGCGATCTTGGCCTGGATCAGCTGGAAGCTGCCGATGGCTTCGCCGAACTGGTGGCGCTCGTGCACATAGGGCATCACCACGTCCATCGCCGCGGCCATCAGCCCCAGCGGGCCGCCGGACAGCACCACGCGCTCGTAATCCAGCCCGGACATCAGCACGCGCACGCCACTGCCTTCCTGGCCGAGCACGTTCTCCGCCGGTACTTCGCAATCCTGGAACACCAGTTCGCTGGTGGGCGAGGAGCGCATGCCGAGCTTGTCCAGCTTCTGCGCGGTGCTGAATCCCTTCATGCCTTTTTCCACCAGGAAGGCGGTGATGCCCTTGGCGCCGGCGTCCGGATCGGTCTTGGCATACACCACCAGCACGTCGGCATCCGGGCCGTTGGTGATCCACATCTTGTTGCCGTTGAGCACGTAGCGGTCGCCACGTTTCTCGGCACGCAGCTTCATCGATACCACGTCCGAGCCTGCTCCCGGCTCGCTCATCGCCAGCGCGCCGACCAGCTCGCCGCTGCACAGGCCGGGCAGGAACCGCTGCTTCTGCGCTTCGGTCCCGTTCTTGCGCAGCTGGTTCACGCACAGGTTGGAGTGTGCGCCGTAGGAAAGGCCGATGCCGCCGGAGGCACGCGAGACTTCCTCCATCGCCACCACGTGGGCCAGATAACCCATGCCGGTGCCGCCGTATTGCTCTTCCACGGTCATGCCGAGCAGGCCCTGCTCGCCGAGTTTGCGCCACAGCGCGAGCGGGAACTGGTTGGTTTCATCGGCGTGGGCGGCCAACGGCGCGATCTCGGCGGCGGCGAACTGGGCCACGCTGTCGCGCAGCAGGTCGATGTCTTCGCCAAGGTCGAAATTCAGGGATGGAACGTGCATGCGGGCGACTCCACGGACAGGCGGCGGGTAGGGGGCGCACCGGAGGGGAGCAGGCAAGGCACCTGCGCGGGCGATGGCCCAGACTAGCCCGGATCGGGTAAAAAGTGAACATAAGTTCAAAAATTGAATCTACAATCACCCCATGGCTTACAAGCGCTCACCGCTGATGGAAGAACGGATGGCCGGAGCGCGCGAGCGGATCCTGCTGGCGGCCCGTGAACTGGTCGCGGCGGGCGGTTACCGCAATGCGCCGGTGACCGCCGTTGCGGCCCAGGCGGGGGTGTCCACCGGGCTGATCTACCGTCACTTTCCGTCCAAGGCCGAGCTGTTCGTGGAGGTGTTGAGCGCGGCGGTGGAGCATGAAGTCGACATCCTGGAAGGCATCGCCGCCGGCCCCGAACCGGCACCGCAGCGGCTGCGGCTGGCGATCACCGCTTTCGTGCGGCGTGCGCTGGCCGGGCCCGGGCTGGCGCATGCGTTCATCGTCGAACCGGTCGACCCGGAAGTGGAAGCCGAGCGCATGCGCGGGCGGCGGCGCTTCGGCGACGTGTTCCGCCGGCTGGTCGAAGAGGGCATCGCCAGCGGCGCGTTCCCCGCGCAGGATGCAGACGTCACCGCCGCCTGCATCGTCGGTGCCTTCACCGAAGCCCTGGTCGGCCCGACCGCGCCCAGCCGCCAGGCCCATCGCGACGAGCACGCCCTGGCTGACTCGATCAGCGCGTTCTGCCTGCGCGCCGCCGGCGGCTGATCACCGTATGGCGGGTGACGACCTTCCTGGTGGGCAAGACCCTCTTGGTGGGCAAAGACCCTCTTGATGGGTGACGACCCTCTTGGTGGGTGACGACCGTTGGTCGTCACATGCCTGCAAAGGGCACTGGCAGGAGCCGCGGCCCGGCCTCCGCTATCCATGCTGCACTGCGCTGTTGTCCCCGGCGAGGCCCGTTCTATACTCGGGCAGCAGGCTCATACGCTCAGCCGTGGTCCATCGACTATCAGCCAGGGGTAACGAAGAGTGCGGAATCACGATCTTGAGTTCCTGAAACGCTTTTCCATGGTCATCGGCCTGCTGGCCGTGATCACCTTGGGGTTGATCTTCCTGGCCGCCTGGCTGCACACCCGGATTCCCGCCGAGGTATCGCCCACGGCGGTGCTGCGGACCGGCCAGCGCATCGCCCCGTCCGGCGCGGTCTATGCCGGCAGCACCGGCGCGTCGGCGCAGGCGGCAGCCCAGGCGGCCGCGCTGGCGAAGGCCGCCTCGCAGGTGGCCTACGGCGGCACCACCGACGGCAAAGTGATCTACGACAACCTCTGCACCGCCTGCCACACCACCGGTGTCGGCCTGGCCCCCACGCTGGATCATTCGCACTGGGATGCGCGCATCGCGCAGGGCAAGGAAACCCTCTACAAGCATGCCATCGAGGGCTACACCGGCCCGGACGGCGGCATCATGCCACCCAAGGGCGGCAACCCAGCGCTCAGCGAAGAGCAGATTCACGCCACGGTGGACTGGATGATCGGCAACCTGAAGTAAGGAGAAGGGCGCTGAGCCCTTCCTCTTTGCCGCTCGCGGCCACCGGCGGTGCGACGCATCAGGCTTTCATGATTTGTGGTTACAGTGGCGGCGTACCCCTTCCGTTGCCCCTGTAACCGTCTGGAGCCGTTGTCGATGCGTCGTTGCCTGCTTGCCTTTGCCGTGGCCCTGTCCGCTTCTCCCGCCTTTGCGCAGCCGCAGCCGCAGCCACAGGCCATGCCGGGCCAGCTGGCCAGCCCGCAGGGGGCCACCGTTACGTTGGCCCGTGCGCCCAGCGACTGGCGCGCGCTGGATGGCAAGTATGTCCGCATCGCCGCTCCGCTCACCCTGGCCGGTACCGACGGCCTGGAGCGCTTCGGCCAGCTCACCGTGGCCTTCGAAGGCCGCCTGTGGCAACCCACCGAAGTGGCCATGCCCGGCAGCGCCGGCTACAGCCAGGTGACGGCGGACAACCAGCGCCGACGCTTGTTGCTTGACGATGGCAGTGATGCCCGCGATCCGCAGCAGGTGCCCTACCTGGCCACCGACGCGGTGTTGCGTACCGGCATGCAGCTGCGTGGCGTGGAAGGCCGCGTGCACGTGGATGCACAAGGCCGCCCCAGCCTGCAGCTGGGCCGCGCGCTGGCCCTGCCTTCGCTGCAGCGCCCGGCGGTGCCGCAGCTGGACGGTTCGTTGAGGGTGGCCGCCTTCAACCTCGAAAATTTCTTCAATGGCGACGGCAAGGGCGGCGGCTTCCCCACCCTGCGCGGCGCCAGGACGCTGGAAGAGCACCACGCGCAGCTGAAGAAGCTGATCGCCACCATCGCCCCGCTGGACGCTGACGTGGCCGCGCTGATGGAGCTGGAGAACGATGGCTACGGCCCGCAGTCGGCCATTGCCACGCTGGTGGATGCGATCAATGCCGCCCCCGGCAGCCACGCCGACTGGCGCTTCGTCGATGCCGGCAAGGGCCCGGGCGAGAATCCGATCCGGGTCGGCATCATCTACCGGTCCAGCCGGCTGACCGCGCTCGGCAAGCCGGCCACGCTGGAAGGCGGTACCTTCGTCGAACACAGCCGGGTGCCGCTGGCACAGGCCTTCCAGGCCAAGGGCGGTGCGCCCTTCATGGTGGTCGCCAATCATTTCAAGTCCAAGGGCTGCCGCGATGCCAGTGGCGCCGATGCCGACCACGATGACGGGCAGGGCTGCTGGAATGCCACGCGGGTAACATCGGCCCAGCAGCTGGACACTTGGATGCAGGGCGATCCGACCGGCACCGGCACGCGGGATGCGGTGCTGCTGGGCGACTTCAACGCCTATGCGATGGAAGATCCGATCCGCGCGCTGCGCAGCGCCGGCTGGCAGGACGCTTTCGCGCTGGCCAAGGTGGAGCGTCCGTACAGCTATGTCTACAACGGCTACAGCGGCCGGCTGGACCACGCGCTGCTCAACGCCGGCATGGCCAAGCGACTGTCAGGCGCGGCCGAGTGGCACATCAATGCCGACGAAATGGATGCTGGCGGTTACCAGAAGCGCAACGCCGGCGGCCCGTGGCGCAGCTCGGACCACGACCCCCTGCTGCTCGGCTTCGATCGTTGAACCTGCACGCCATCCGTTGACCGCATGCCTCAGCCGGCGGCGATCAAGCCGATCGCCAGCACCGCCAGCGCCAGGCCCGCACGGTTCCACGCGCTGGTGCGCTCGCCGAAACCGAACACGCCGACCAGCGCACCCAGCACCACCACGCCGATGTTCATGCCGGCGAAGACGGTGGCCGGACTCTCGGGCAGGGCCTGGTGTGCGTGCACGTAGAACAGGATGTTGCCGCCGTTGAGCAGGCCCAGCAGCGCGCCTGCGCCGAGGTTGCGCCACGCCAGCCGGGTGCGGCCCCGCGCATGCCGCCATAGCTGCAGGGCCAGCATCAGGATGAAGGCCAGGCAGAAGCACAGCAGCAGCGCGGCCATCGACGGGGTGCCGGACAGGGCGACCTTCTTCAGCAGGATGTCCACCGCAGCAAAGCCGACCCACACGCCGAGCAGCCAGCGCCAGCCGCCTGTGGGGGCCCCCGCGGCGGGCCCGCGCGGGCGCACGCTGATGGCCAGCATCGCTACCAGCCCCAGCCCCAGCCCAACCAGCTTCCACGGCGTGGCGGTCTGGCCGAAGAACGCGAATGCGGCCAGCAGCGAAAGCAGCAGCGACAATCGCTGCGCCACGTCACTGCGTACGATGCCGGCCACCGCCACCGCGCGGCCCAGCACCAGGAAGATCGCCGGCAGGATCACCGCCAGCGCCAGCAGCGCGGCCCACGGGGCGTGGCTGGAGTGCAGCGAGGCCAGCGGTGGGCGCAGCACCAGCCCGGTCATCGCCGCGGCCACCAGGTAATTCCAGGTGACCATCTGGCCTACGTCCAGCTGCTGGCGACGTGCGAGCTTCAGCATCACCGACACCAGCACGCTGCAGATCACCGCGAAGACGAGGAAGTACATGGGGGCCGGGAGCAGGGGAGGGGTGGGGGACGCTATCATGTTGCCATGCGCAATCCTCCTTTCCCCCTGCAGTCGGACACCCTCGTGCTTGCCGGACCGGTCGGTCCGCTGGACGCAGCGGTTGATCTGCCCAAGCCGGAGGTGCCGGCCCAGCCGGTGACCGCCATCGTCTGCCACCCGCTGTCCACCGAGGGCGGCACGATGCACAACAAGGTGGTCACCATGGCCGCCAACACGCTGCGCGACCTCGGCGTGGCGACGGTGCGTTTCAACTTCCGCAGTGTCGGCGAATCGGCCGGCCGCTTCGACCACGGCAACGGCGAACAGGACGACCTGAAGGCCGTGGTGGCCTGGGTGCGCGAACAGCGCCCGGACGATCAGGTGTGGTTGGTGGGCTTCAGCTTTGGTGCCTTCGTTTCGTTGAAAGTCACCGCCGAGGTGCAGCCGCAGGCGCTGGTGTCGATCGCCCCGCCGGCCGGCCGCTGGGACTTTGGCGGCATCCAGCCACCGGCGCAGTGGCTGGTGATCCAAGGCGACCAGGACGAGATCGTCGATCCGCAGGCGGTGTATGACTGGCTGGAGACCGTGGACGCGCCGCACGAGCTGGTGCGCATGCCCGACACCAGCCACTTCTTCCACCGCAAGCTGATCGACCTGCGCGGGGCGATCACCCACGGGGTGAAGCGCTGGCTGCCGCTGCAAGCGGATCCGGCGGCATGAGCGAGGCGGTGATGACCCCATCGCGGCGCTATGCCGAGGGCGTGGCGCGCGGCGAATGGCAGGACGACCCGGCCCAGCATGCCGCACTGGCCGAACTGGACCGCATCCACCTGGCGCTGCTGGAAGATGCCGACGACGGCTGGCTGGACCGGTTGTCGTCGTTCTTCAAGAAGCCCGAAGCGGTCAAGGGCCTGTATTTCTGGGGTGGTGTCGGCCGCGGCAAGACCTTCCTGGTGGACCTGTTCTACGACGGATTGCCGATCCAGCAGAAATACCGCACGCACTTCCACCGGTTCATGCGCGGCATCCATGAACGCCTGCGCGAACACCAGGGGCAGAGCGATCCGTTGGCGAAGATCGCCCAGGAGTGGCGCAGCAAGCTGCGCGTGCTGGTGCTCGACGAATTCTTCGTCACCGACATCGGCGATGCGATGCTGCTGGCGCGCCTGCTGGAGCGCCTGTTCGCCGAGGGCGTGACCTTGGTGACCACCTCCAACACGGCGGTGGAAAACCTGTACCTCAACGGCCTGCAGCGCGACAGCTTCCTGCCCGCCATCGACCTGCTGCAGCGCTACTGCGTGGAGTTGTACGCTGAAGGCACCGAGGACTACCGCATGCGCGCGCTCACGCGTTCGCCGGTGTACCGCGCGCCACTGGCCGCCGACAGCGATGAGTGGCTGGCCAGCCGCTGGATCGACCTCAGCGGTGGGCAGCCGGCGAAGGCCGGCAACATCGAGATCGAGGGCCGCAAGATCCCGGTGCGCGGGCGCGGCAAGAGCATCGCCTGGTTCGATTTCACGGCGCTGTGCGAAGGCCCGCGCGGGCCCTCGGACTACATCGAGATCGCGCAGGAGTTCAACACCGTGCTGCTGGGCGGCATCCCTGCGTTCGACCGCAACAACGAAGACGCCGCGCGGCGTTTCGTCAACCTGATCGACGAACTGTACGACCGCCACGTCAACCTGGTCTGCACCGCCACCACCTCGCCGATCGAGCTCTACACCGGCAACCGCCTGCAGGGCGCCTTCGAGCGCACCGCCTCGCGCCTGATCGAAATGCAGAGCGCCGAATACCTGGGCACCGCGCACAAAGCCTGAAAAAGGGGACGGAGGGGATTAAGGCGCAGAAAAAGGGGACGGAGGGGATTAAGGCGCAAACGACCCGAAGGCGGCCGTTTGCGCCTTAATCCCCTCCGTCCCCTTTTTGGCTGCCCAGCCAGCTTCGTGCAGGCCGCGTGAGGGTCAGTGTTGCGTTGATCGTGACCCGCTGTCACATCAAAAGAGTGCTCTGCGGCCTTGACTGCGCACCCGTTTCTGGCGGGTAGCGCCCCTGCGGGGCGGGGCCAAAACCGCTGGTCCTTGCGCCACAAGGGATTAGGAGAAATCCCTACATTTGGCGTTGACGGACCCCCTTACCCCCACTATCTTGTGGCCGTCGGTGTCTTCGACCACAAGTCGAGGGCACGGACGGGAAGCCTGGACCCCTGCATGCAGGGACTCCGGCACTGCCCCGCAACGGTACTTTCGGGAGCCTTTCCGTCTTGCCGACAGCCGCATGTGCACATGTGCGGCGCTGGCTGCGTGATCTCTGATCGGATGACAGGTTTTGCAGGGTGCGGTGTGCGGGCTTTCCGTCACTGTCGCGCCGTATGCGACACATCTCTTTCATCCTTGGATTGATCCGCACCGGAACGTGCCTGCCCAGGCGCGCCGTGCATCCCATCTCACGCCCAGAGGACCACCGCCGTGACCACCGAAAACAGTGCCACCATCGACAAGGAAAGCGAGTTCCTGCTTACGTCGCCGCCGACTGCCAACACCATGAGTGTGACCAAGCGCAACGGTACGACCGAGCTGGTGGACCTGAACAAGATCGTCCGCGCGGTGCAGCGTTCCTCGGAAGGCCTGCATTCGGTCGATCCGATGCGCGTGGCCACCCGCACCATTTCCGGCCTGTACAACGGCGCCACCACGCAGGAGCTGGACGAGCTGTCCATCCGCACCTCCGCCCTGCTGATCGGTGAAGAGCCCGAGTACGGCCGCCTGGCCGCGCGCCTGCTGGCCAACTTCATCGCCAAGGAAGTGTCCAACCAGGAGATCCACGCGTTCTCCCAGTCGGTCGGCCGTGGCCACGAAGTGGGCCTGATCAACGACCGCCTGCTGGGCTTTGTGCAGATCAACGCGCGCAAGCTCAACGATGCGATCGATCCCACGCTCGACCTGAACTTCGATTACTTCGGCCTGCGTACCCTGTACGACCGCTACCTGCTGCGCCATCCGCACACCCGCAAGGTGATCGAGACCCCGCAGCAGTTCTTCCTGCGCATCGCCAGCGCGCTGAGCGAAGACGTGGCCGAGACCCTGGCGCTGTACAAGCGCATGGGCAACCTGGATTACCTGCCGTCCTCGCCGACGCTGTTCAACTCGGGTACCACCCACGAGCAGCTGTCGTCCTGCTTCCTGCTGGATTCGCCGCAGGATTCGCTGGAATCCATCTATTCCAAGTACGGCGACATCGCCCAGCTGTCCAAGTTCAGCGGCGGCATCGGCGTCAGCTACACCCGCGTGCGTTCGCGTGGCTCGCTGATCAAGTCCACCAACGGCCATTCCAACGGCATCGTGCCGTGGCTGAAGACCATGGATTCCTCGGTTGCCGCGGTGAACCAGGGCGGCAAGCGCAAGGGCGCGGCCTGTGTGTACCTGGAAAGCTGGCACGCCGACATCGAGGACTTCCTCGAGCTGCGTGACAACACCGGCGACGAATCGCGCCGTGCGCACAACCTGAACCTGGCCAACTGGATCCCGGACCTGTTCATGAAGCGCGTGGAGGCCGACCAGGAATGGTCGCTGTTCGATCCGCGCGTGGTCCCCGAGTTCACCGATCTGTTCGGCGACGCCTTCGAAGCGGCATACCTGCAGGCCGAAGCGCAGGGCAAGGCCAACCGCACCATCTCCGCACGCAAGCTGTACTCGCGGATGATGCGCACCCTGGCCGAGACCGGCAACGGCTGGATGACCTTCAAGGACAAGTGCAACCGCGCCAGCAACCAGACCCTGCGTCCGGGCAACGTGATCCACCTGTCCAACCTGTGCACCGAAATCCTGGAAGTCACCTCGGCCGAAGAGACCGCGGTGTGCAACCTGGGCTCGATCAACCTGGGCAACCATTTCGATGCCCACGGCGAGTTCGATTTCGACAAGCTGGCCGACACCGTGCGCCTGGCGATCCGCCAGCTGGACCGCGTGATCGACCTGAACTTCTACCCGATCGAATCGGCACGCCGCGGCAACCTGCGCTGGCGTCCGGTCGGCCTGGGCTGCATGGGCCTGCAGGACGTGTTCTTCCGCAAGCGCCTGGCCTTCGACAGTGCCGAAGCCCGTGCGCTGTCGAAGAAGATCGCCGAAAGCATCTACTTCCATGCGCTGGAAACCTCGGTCGAACTGGCCCAGGAACGCGGCAAGCATCCGTCCTTCGCCGACACCCGTGCGGCCAGCGGCGAGCTGCAGTTCGATGCCTGGAACGTGGTGCCGGAAGACACCGCGCGTTGGGACGCCCTGCGTGAGCGCATCAAGGAACACGGCCTGCGCAACTCGCTGATGATCGCGATCGCCCCGACCGCCACCATCGCCTCCATCGCCGGCTGCTACGAGTGCGTGGAACCGCAGGTGTCCAACCTGTTCAAGCGCGAGACCCTGTCCGGCGACTTCCTGCAGATCAACCGTTACCTGGTGACCGAGCTGAAGAAGCTGGGCCATTGGACGCCGGAAATGCGCGATGCGATCAAGCTGGCCGACGGTTCCATCCAGGGCATCGCACAGATCCCGGAAACGCTGCGCCACGTGTACCGCACCGCATGGGAACTGCCGATGCGTTCGCTGATCGACATGGCCGCCGATCGTGGCGCCTTCATCGACCAGTCCGCCTCGCTCAACCTGTTCATGGAAAGCCCGAACATCGGCGCGATGTCGTCCATGTACATGTACGCCTGGAAGCAGGGCATCAAGACCACGTACTACCTGCGTTCGCGTCCGGCCACCAAGATCGCCAAGACCACCGTCAGCAGCCACGTGGCCGCCGTCGATCCGGTCGATGCCGTCGCCTGCTCGCTGGAGAATCCGGAAAGCTGCGAGGCGTGCCAGTAACACGCAGCAATGATGTAGCGCCGGGCCCTGCCCGGCGTTTTCACCCGTAAACCAGGAATCACCATGGCTGATAAACCCACCCAGATGCTGCTCGACCCAGGTTTCGAACTGACCCTGCGTCCGATGCGCTACTCGCAGTTCTACGAGATGTACCGGAACGCGATCAAGAACACCTGGACGGTGGAAGAGATCAACTTCCAGATCGACATCAGCGACCTGCATTCGAAGATGTCGCCGGCCGACCGCCACCTGATCCACCGCCTGGTCGCGTTCTTCGCCACCGGCGATTCGATCGTTTCCAACAACCTGGTGCTGAACCTGTACCAGCACCTCAATGCGCCCGAAGCGCGCATGTACCTGTCGCGCCAGCTGTATGAAGAAGCGCTGCACGTGCAGTTCTACCTGACCCTGCTGGACAACTACCTGCCGGATCCGGACGAGCGCGTCAAAGCCTTCGCCGCGGTGGAGAACATCGACTCGATCAAGAAGAAGGCCGACTTCTGCTTCAAGTGGATCGACTCCATCCAAGACCTGCGCCGGATCGAAACGCGCGACCAGCGTCGCCAGTTCCTGCTCAACCAGATCTGCTTCGCTGCCTGCATCGAAGGCCTGTTCTTCTTCGCCGCGTTCGCCTACGTGTACTACTTCCGTTCGCGTGGCCTGCTCAACGGCCTGGCGTCGGGTACCAACTGGGTGTTCCGCGATGAAAGCGCGCACATGGAGTTCGCCTTCGAGTGCGTGGACGTGATCCGCGAAGAAGAGCCGGACCTGTTCGACGATGCGATGAAGCAGCAGGTGTACGACATGCTGGCCGAAGCGATCGAGTGCGAAGTGCAGTTCGCCGAAGACGTGCTGTCCGGCGGCGTGGCGGGTATTTCCACCCGCGACATGCGCCAGTACCTGCAGCACTGCGCGGACAACCATTTCCACCGCCTGGGCATGGAAAAGAAGTACAACGTGCGCAACCCGCTGTCCTTCATGGAACTGCAGGACGTGCAGGAGCTGACCAACTTCTTCGAACGCCGCTCCTCGGCCTACCAGGTCGGCGTGAAGGGCGAAGTCGCCTTCGACATGTCCTTCTGATCGGGCAGTGACGGCCGCTGGCCGTCAACCCAACGTCAACGCGTGACACTGAAAAAGGGACGGATGCGACATAATCGCTCCGTCCCTTTCTCATGCCGGTACCCCAATGACCGACCAGCCCGAAACCGTGCCACTGAGTGCCCACGCTCGGTGACCTGCCGACGCCAGACCTTGTGCTAGATTCGCGAAAGTGGAACTGGTGCGAGAGGTGCATTCATGGATACATGGGTCGAGAGGTGCGCTTCTTCATCACCAGGCGGACGTCGGGGCCGCCCCTCGCAAGCCGCGTGTCGCTGCCTCACACTGGCGATTGCGGCGTTGGTACTGTCAGCGTGTTCGAGCGGTAGGCCCCCAACCCCCTCGCATCATTTGAACCAAGGACAGTCCGTCAAATCGGGGAGTGAAACGGGTATGGAGCGATTCAAGAACGACATCGAGCGTTTGTCCAGCGTGCGTTTTGATGATGTCGATGCATTGAGTAAACAGCTTCACACGCACCTGGGAGAACCGACGCGACAGGAGCTTATGCACGAGCGGACCGCAGAACGCGGAGTGTTGGGCGACCTTGAGCTCCGGAACATCAAGCTGAGAAGTGCTGCTGACGATCCTGCGCATGCGAGGCTGATCTTTGAGGTCGCGCCACCGAGCATTGCGCTCGACGAGATCATCTGGGAGGACTCCACCATAGATCCACCTCACCCTGATGCGCCTGACTCCCGCGCCTCCTGGTCAGCGCGGGTGAATGGTGCCAAGGTCGTGCTCGGGCTCGCCGCTGACAACGTGACGCTGACTTACGTATCGATCAGCCAGCGCTGACCTTCTGTCATGGCCAGGGAGCCGCAGCATGGAGCGCACTGAAGCATTTGGACTGCCGCAGCAACAAGAGGATGGTCGCCCGGGAGACGCACGTCGTCCGGCTTTGCCACTGGTTGATTCCTCGTTGGCGCCACTTCTGGCGAAATCCCCAACTCTTCAAGCGGGTCTCTCGCAGGCGAGACGCGACGGTATAGTTATCGAGTGGGGGCCAGCCGGTAGAGGCACCTATCTTGTTCCCGGTGTGAAGATCGTTATTGACGAGAACGCGATCGGGCAAGGCCCCAGGATCGCACGTTCTGTTTCTCACGAAGTTGGACACCACCTCTTCACAGAAGACCCAGATCGGACGTCCAAGCAATCCTATGTAAACAGCAAGTTGCGAGGAGAAGCAGCTGCGACTCTCAGCAATGTCCAGGTCCAGCGCGAAATTGTCGCAGCTGGGGGCCCGGATATTGGCGTGTCGGGGACGGGGAGTCGGCCACAGCAGTATGGAGCCATTGCGGTGGAACTCCAGGCCGGGCGGATCAATCGTAGCCAAGCGCTCGAACAGATCGCCGAGGTGTTCAAGACGGAGGCTCCCTCTGTTGGTCCTCACGCGACATACGAGCTTTACTATGGCGCGTACTATGACCAACACTTAGCACCTTCGCAGCGGGGGCGTAGGCCGGAGCCAGAATCTGACGCCGAGCGCACTGCGGTTGCTGAGCGAGTTGCCACTGTCACCGACGAGTCACCGTCGCTGCATCGCGTGTCCTCTCCAAAAGCTGGACTTGGTGATGCTGACCGTGCTCTCTACATGCAGATAAGGGCTGGCGTGGAGCGCCTGGATGCCGAGCATGGCAAGCCGTGGGATGAGTCGAGCCAGTGCATGACGGCGAGCCTGTTGGTATTGGCGAAGGAGCAGGGACTTTTGCGGGTTGACCATATTGTGCTCAACAACCCGACCGAAACCCTGGCTCGTGGTGAGAGGGTCTTCATAGTGGAGGGAGCAATGGATGATCCCGCCCATCGCCGAGGACACATGAATACGATGGATGCGCTTCGTGCGACGGAAGCGGAGTCGCTGCATCGTGCTGATGCGTTGAGTCAATCGCAAGCAGCGAGCCTTGAACAACAGCCGGCACAGCACGTCCATACGCAGGACGGCCCATCGTTCTTGCGATAGGGGTATCGCTACGCCTGCACGCCCCCTGCCTTAGAATCCGCTTCCCCCCCCACCCGACCCGTCCCCATGATCCCCATCCCCGAAAACGTGCCACCCATCGAAGTGCGCATGGCGGAGATCGTCTTCCCCAACCACACCAACCACATGGGCACCCTGTTCGGTGGCCAGGCGCTGGCATGGATGGACAAGGCGGCATTCCTGGCCGCCGCGCGTTACTCGCGCCGCACCGTGGTCACCGCGCGCAGTGACCAGGTCGATTTCAAACTGCCGATCCGCATTGGCCAGATGGTTGAAACCATCGGCCGTATCGTCGAAGTTGGCCGCAGTTCGATGAAAGTGCAGGTGGAATTGATCGCCGAGGACCTGCACAACGGCGAGCGCAAGCTGTGCACCCGCGGCCACTTCGTGATGATCGCACTGGACGACGAAGGCCATCCCACTGCTGTCCCGGCATTGCCCGAAGCCGCGCCGGACGCCTGAGCCGGCGCTTGCACGGTGGCCGGGCTGCCCCCATCTGAGCGGGTATGAGCCAGCCGCTGACCGATTTCATCGCGCGCGCCCGCCGCCTGTTCGTGCTGACCGGCGCCGGTTGCAGCACTGCCTCCGGCATTCCGGATTACCGCGATGCCGATGGCCAGTGGAAGCGCACCCCGCCGGTGACCTACCAGGCCTTCATGGCCGAACCGGCGACCCGCCAGCGCTACTGGGCACGCAGCCTGGTCGGCTGGCCGCGCTTCGGCCACGCCGTGCCCAATGGCACCCATCACGCGCTGGCCGCGCTGGAAGCCAGCGGCAAGCTGGAAGTGCTGCTGACCCAGAACGTGGACGTGCTGCACCAGCGTGCCGGCAGTGCCAACGTGATCGACCTGCATGGCCGGCTGGACCGCGTGCGCTGCATGGGCTGCGAGCAGCGCAGCGGCCGCGAGGACCTGCAGCAGCGCCTGATGGCGGCCAATCCCGGCTGGGACGCGCTGGATGCTGGCATCGCACCGGATGGTGACGCCGATCTGGAGACCGATTTCTCCGCCTTCAACGTGCCGGACTGCCTGCACTGCGGTGGCCTGCTGAAGCCGGACGTGGTGTTCTTCGGTGAAAACGTGCCGCGCGAACGCGTCGCGGCCGTGCATGACCACCTGCAGCGCGCCGATGCAGTGCTGGTGGTGGGCTCATCGCTGATGGTGTATTCCGGCTTCCGCTTCGTGCAGGCCGCCGCCAGGGCCGGGCTGCCGGTGGCCGCGCTGAACCGTGGCCGCACCCGCGCCGATGAACTGCTCGCCTTCAAGGACGAGCGCGACTGCGCCGAAGCGCTGGCACCGTGGCTGGCAGCATCGTGACACCCGCCGTGATGGGTGACGACCATTGGTCGTCACGCTCTTCATTCCACCAAAAAACCCTGTTCCAACACAGCGCTTGATCTCCAACCCCATCGGCGCTGCAATAGCCCCCTGTCTTTTCCCCTGCGAATCCCCCACGTGAGCCAGCTGCTGTCGCCCGTCACCTTCGGGCCCCTGACCCTGCCCAACCGCATCGTGATCGCGCCGATGTGCCAGTACTCCGCCGAAAACGGCCAGGCCACCGATTGGCACACCATCCACCTGGGCAACCTGTCCCAGTCCGGCGCCGGCCTGCTGATCCTGGAAGCCACCGCCGTGGAGCCACGCGGCCGCATCAGCCACGCCGACCTGGGCCTGTGGGACGACGCCACCGAAGCTGCGCTGGACAAGGTGCTGCAAACGGTGCGCCGCTGGTCGACGATGCCGATCGGCATCCAGCTCGGCCACGCCGGTCGCAAGGCCTCGGTGTCGCGTCCGTGGGAAGGCGGCAAGCAGATTCCTGCCGATGATGACAACGGCTGGACGCCGGTCGCGCCGTCGCCGCGCCCGTTCCACGCCGGCAACCCGTCCCCGCATGAACTGACCGAAGCGGAGATCGCCGGCATCGTCGAAGCCTTCGCCGAAAGCGCACGCCGCGCCGAGCGCCTGGGGATCCAGCTGATCGAACTGCATGCCGCGCACGGTTACCTGCTGCACCAGTTCCTGTCGCCGCTGAGCAACCAGCGTAGCGATGGCTACGGCGGCCCGCTGCCGAACCGCATGCGCCTGCTGATCGAGGTGTACGACGCGGTGCGTGCGGCGGTATCGCCGTCGATCGCCGTGGGCGTGCGTATTTCGGCCAGTGACTGGGTCGCCGGCGGCTGGGACATCACCCAGACCGAGACCGTGGCGATGATCCTGGAATCGCGCGGCTGCAACTTCCTGCATGTTTCCAGCGGTGGCCTGGACGAACGCCAGAAGATCGAGATCGGCCCGGGCTACCAGGTGCCATTCGCTGCCGCGATCAAGGCCAAGGGCCGCATGCCGGTGATTGCCGTGGGCCTGATCACCGAGCCCGACCAGGCCGAGTCGATCCTGCGCCACAACCATGCCGATGCCATCGCCCTGGCACGCGGCATCCTGTACGACCCGCGCTGGCCGTGGCACGCCGCCGCCGCACTCGGCGACAGCGTGGTGCCGGCCCCGCAGTACCTGCGCTGCGAGCCGCGCGAAGCCCGCGGCGTCTTCGAAACGCGCTGATCCGGTAGTGACGGCCGCCGGCCGTCATGCCCTGGCCCTGGCGCCTGGTGGGTGACGACCGTTGGTCGTCACGCTCACCTTCCCGGTGACGGCCGCTGGCCGTCCGCCCGTTGACCGTCACCCCGCCGGCACCTGCCATGCCACCGGCAATCCCGCCTGCAGGTGCTCGAACAGCACGCGGATGCGCGCGGTGAAATCGCGCCGGTCGCTCAGGCAGAAGAACATCTCCATCGGCTCCGGCCGCCATGCCGGATCATCGGCCAGCACGGCCTGCAGGCGGCCGTCGCGCAGATAGGGCTCGGCGACGAACGCAGCCAGCCGGGTGATGCCGCCGCCGGCCGCGGCCAGTTCGGCCAGGGCATCGATGTCGTCGCAGATCATTCCGGGCTGCATCGTCGCCTCGACGCGGCCCTGTTCGCCGACCAACCCCCAGCGCAGTGGACGGCCGTCGGCGGGGAAGCGGAACAGCAGCGCGCGGTGACTTGCCAGCTGCTCCGGCGAGGTCGGGGTGCCGGCCCGTTCCAGATAAGACGGTGCGGCGCAGAACACGAACGGGATGCGTGCCAGCGGGCGTGCCACCAGCCCATCCTGCAGCTGCGCGCCGATGCGGATGCTCACGTCCACCGACTCTTCGGCGTGGCGCACGGCGCGGTCGGACAGGCGCAGTTCCAGCTGCAGCTGCGGATACCGGCGCTGCAGCGCGGGCAGCATCGGCGCCAGCACGTGGCGCCCGAACGCGCGGCTGCAGCCGATGCGCAGCGGGCCGACCGGTTCGATGTCGCCGCTGCTGACCGCGGCCTGCGCGCCGGCCAGCTCCGCGTCGATGTGCTGCACCTTGGACAGGTACAGCGCGCCGGCTTCGCTGAGCGACAGCGACCGGGTGCTGCGGTTGAACAGGCGCACGCCCAGATGCGCCTCCAGCCGGCTGATGTTCTGGCCGACGGCCGTGGCGCTGATACCGAGTGCGCGCGCGGCGCCGGCGATGCTGCCGGCTTCGGCGGTGCGGGTGAAGGTGCGGATGAGCTGGAGCAGGTTCATGACCGCACAGCCTGCCATGGCCGGGGGCGAAGTTCTGCTTCGGACTGCCCCAAGCATGCAGGGGCTGCAGCCGGGATGCGCTTCGGGCATGCTGGAAGGCTGTTCCTGCACGCCCCCCTTCATGACTGATTCCACTGTATTGCCGGCCCGTCGCGGGCTGAAGTTCGGCCATCGCGCTACGCCCTATGTGTTTGCCTTTTTCATGGCCGGCATCATGGCGATGCTGATGTGCCTGGTGATCACCGCCGCGCATGCGGGGGTGGACGAGGCCTATCTGGGCCGCGTGCTGGAGGCCTATCTGCTGGCAATGCCGGTGGCATTCTGCTGCGTGCTGGTGGTGCGCCCGCTGGTGCTGCGGCTGGTAGCACTGACGGTGCATCCGCCGGGCTGAGGAAAGAGACGGCCGCTGGCTGTCATGCCGGGCGCAGCCAGTAGCGCCGAGCCGTGCTCGGCGAGCGCAGCGGAAGGCAGGAGCGTGACGACCAACGGTCGTCACCCACCGAAGGTCACCAACGGTCGTCACCCACCGAAGGTCACCACCGAAGGTCACCCACCTACGGAAGAGGCATGACGGCCACGGCCGTCACTACCGGTCGATGCAGTTGCATCTGAGAGCATTTATTCCGCAGCGCAGCAGGCTGGCCTAGACTTGGCCGGATGCGACCCGACTCCATCCTCACCCTGTCCTGCCCGGACCGCACCGGTATCGTCTACCGCGTGTCCGGCCTGTTGTACGACCACGGCTGCAACATCCTCGACGCCCAGCAGTTCGGCGACGAAGAGAGCGGGCGCTTCTTCCTGCGCGTGCATTTCGACCGCGATGCCGGGCTGCCACTGGACACGGTCCAGGCGTCGATGCAGGCGCTGGCAAGCGACTTCGGCATGGACTGGCAACTGCACGACGGCCGCCGCCGCGCCCGCCTGCTGGTGCTGGTCAGCAAGCAGGGTCACTGCCTCAACGACCTGTTGTTCCGCGCCCACAGCGGCCAGTTGAAGGTGGATATCGCGGCGGTGGCCTCCAACCACGCCGACTTCGCACCGCTCGCAGCCTCGTACGGCATTGCGTTCCATCACCTGCCGGTGAGCGCGGAAACGCGCGAGGTGCAGGAACGCCAGATCATCGATCTGGTCGAGCGCGAGAAGATCGACCTGGTGGTGCTGGCGCGCTACATGCAGATTCTTTCGCCGACGCTGTGCCGCGCGCTGGCGGGCCGTGCGATCAACATCCACCACAGCTTCCTGCCCAGCTTCAAAGGGGCGCAGCCGTATCACCAGGCGCACGCACGCGGGGTCAAGATCATCGGTGCCACTGCGCATTACGTGACCGAAGACCTGGACGAAGGCCCGATCATCGAACAGGACGTGGCCCGCGTGGATCATGCGATGACCCCGCGCGAGCTGGTGCGTCTGGGCAGCGATACCGAATCGCAGGTGCTGGCGCGTGCGGTGCGCCGGCATGTGGAGCACCGCATCCTGCTCAACGGGCATCGTACGGTGGTGTTCCGTTAGCGCGGCGCGTGTGGCGCACATTGCGGTGCCGATGGAATCCGCCGAGCACGGCTCGGCGCTACCGGAACAGCACCCGGCGCGATCAGAGCAGCGCGATGCCTGCCGTTGCCAATGCCTGGCGCGTGGCGTCGTCGTTGTCGGCGCTGACCGGTCGGGTCAGCTCCCAGTGGAAGCCCACGGCGAAGCCGGCGCTGGCCGCGTCCTGTGCGGTCCACAGCACGCAGTAGTCGCGTGCCAGCCCACATACGTGCACTTCGCTGATGCCGCGTTCGCGCAGCCAGCCGGCCAGTCCGGTTGCCGGGCGCGACCCTTCCGGGCCGTGGTTCTCGCGGAACGCGCTGTACGAATCCACCCGCGGACGGGTGCCTTTGCGCAGCACCAGGTCAGCGGCATTCCAGTCCACGCCGGGATGCAGCACCGCGCCGGGTGATCCCTGCACGCAGTGGTCGGGCCACAGGGTCTGCGGATGGCCGTGCAGCTGGATCTGCGCGAACGGCTGCTGGCCGGCGTAGTGGCTGGCGAACGATGCATGGTTGGCCGGGTGCCAATCCTGGGTGGCGACCACGGTGCGGTAGCGGCGCTCGGCCAGCAGCGCGGCGATCGGGGCGACCAGCGCATCGCCATCGGCACAGGCCAACGCGCCGCCGGGCATGAAATCCGGTTGCAGGTCCACCACGATCAGGGCCACGTGGGCGGGCAGGGGCGTCATGGGAAAATCCGTACCGGGGGAACCTGCAGCGTAGCGGGGGACAGGGCGTAGCGTCGAGCCTGGTCGACGGCGCGGGAGGTGGTGTCGAGCAAGCTCGACACTACGGGAAGGCGGGGCATGTCGAGCAGTCGCGACACGACAAGGGCGGCGGCAGCGCGCCGCCGCCCGCCTTCCTGGTCAGGCGACGCTGGCCTCGGCGTGCTCGGCGCGCAGTTCGGCCGCGGCGGCCACCAGTGCTTCCAGCGCCGCGCGGGTTTCCGGCCAGCCGCGGGTCTTCAGGCCGCAATCCGGGTTTACCCACAGCTGTTGCGGCTTCAGCACCGCCAGCGCCTTGCGCAGCAGGTCCACCATCTCCGCCTTGTCCGGCACGCGCGGGGAGTGGATGTCATACACGCCCGGCCCGATCTCGTTGGGATAGTTGAAGCGCACGAAGGCATCCAGCAGCTCCATCCGAGAACGCGAGGTCTCGATCGAGATCACATCGGCATCCATCGCCGCCACCGAGTGGATGATGTCGTTGAACTCCGAGTAGCACATGTGGGTGTGGATCTGCGTGGCATCGCGCACCCCGCTGGTGCTGATCCGGAACGATTCCACCGCCCAGTCCAGGTAGTTGCGCCAGTGCGCGCGGCGTAGCGGCAGGCCTTCGCGGATCGCCGGTTCGTCAACCTGGATCACGCCGATGCCCGCCGCCTCCAGGTCATTCACTTCATCGCGCAGTGCCAGCGCGATCTGCCGGCAGGTGGCGTCGCGTTCCTGGTCGTCGCGCACGAACGACCACTGCAGCACCGTCACCGGGCCGGTCAGCATGCCCTTCATCGGCTTGCGGGTAAGCGACTGGGCGTACTGCGACCAGCGCACCGTCATCGGCTGCGGGCGGCTGACATCGCCGAAGATCACCGGCGGTTTCACGCAGCGCGAGCCGTAGCTCTGCACCCAGCCATTGCCAGTGAAAGCGAAGCCTTTCAGCTGCTCGCCGAAGTACTCCACCATGTCGTTGCGCTCGAACTCGCCATGCACCAGCACGTCCAGTCCCAGTGCTTCCTGCACGCGCACGCAGTGCGCGGTGTGCTGCTCGAGGAAGGCCTCGTAGTCGGCCAGCGACAACGTGCCGGACTTGTGCCGGGCGCGTGCTTGGCGAACGTCCAGGGTCTGCGGGAACGAGCCGATCGTGGTGGTGGGCAGCAGCGGCAGCTGCAGCGCGGCGTGCTGGGCCAGGCGGCGCTGCGGGTAGCTGCCATGGCGCCGGGCGTCGGCGGCGGACAGGCTGGCCAGGCGCGCGGCGACGGCCGGGTTGTGCACGCGCGGCGAGCGACGACGGGCCTCCAGTGCCTCGCGGTTGGCGCTCAGCCCGGCGTCTGCGGACGGCTTGCCGTCCAGCGCATCGGCCAGCACGCGCAGCTCTTCGAGCTTCTGCCGTGAGAACGCCAGCCAGCTGCGCAGTTCCCCGTCCAGTTTCTTTTCCAGCGACAGGTCAACCGGCGAATGCAGCAGCGAACACGACGGGGCCAGCCACAGCAGGTCGGCACCGCGATCAGTCTGCGCATAGCGCGCCAGGATCAGCGCATTGTCCAGGTGGGTGCGCCAGATGTTGCGGCCGTTGACCAGCCCGGCCGACAGCACGCGGCCGGCGGGCAGCGCCTGCAGCACGGCATCCAGCTGTTCCGGCGCCCGCACCAGGTCCACGTGCAGCCCGTCCACCGGCAGTGTGGCGCCAAGGCCGAGGTTGTCATCCAGTGCGCCGAAGTAGGTGGCCAGCAGCAGCTTGGGTCGTGCGGCCGCCTTCGCGCCCAGCACGGCATAGGCGCGTTCGAATGCGGCGCGGGCGGCCGCGTCCAGATCCTGCACCAGCAGCGGCTCGTCCAGCTGCACCCAGTCCGCGCCAGCCGCTTCCAGCTGGGCCAGCAGGTCCACGTAGCACGGCAGCAGCGCATCCAGCAGGTCCAGCGCGGCCGAACCATCGGTGGTCTTGGACAGCAGCAGGAAGCTCACCGGCCCCAGCAGCACCGGGCGGGTGTGGATGCCCAGCGCCTTGGCTTCGCGGAATTCGGCCAGCGGCTTGTCACCGCGCAGCGCGAATGCCTGCCCGGCCTGCAGTTCCGGCACCAGGTAGTGGTAGTTGGTATCGAACCACTTGGTCATCTCCAGCGCATGCAGGTCGATGCCGTCGCGCTGGAGGCCGCGGGCCATCGCAAAGTAGGCGGCCAGCGGCTCGACAGCGGCCAACTGCCGGTAACGTGCAGGAAGCGCATCGAACAGGAAGGCGGTATCGAGCACCTGGTCGTACAGACTGAAGTCATTGCTCGGCGGCACGTCCACGCCGGCCTCGATCTGCAGCGTCCAGTGCCGTGCACGCAGCGCGGCGGCGCTGGCCTGCAGGGTGGCGATGTCATCCTCGCCACTCCAGTGGCGCTCAAGGGCCCGCTTCAGTTCGCGCTTGGCGCCGATGCGGGGAAAACCCAGGTTGGTAACGGTGGTCATTGCAGCGTGTCCTCATTGCATGTCGGCATTGAGGAACGAAGGAACTGCAGGGCGCCGCGCGCCGTTGCCGGCCCACGTCCCTCCTGCCAGCGACCTTCGCCCCCGCGGGCGAACCGGATGCCGTGGACAGGCGCACGTGCCGACGCATCCCGCTGGCGGCGGGACGGCATGGGCCGGGCAACCTCCCCGCGGAGATTCCAGGTCGAATCGAAGGACGCGCAGGTCCTCCGGCCGGGGCCGGTATTCGGGCTGTTGGACACGGGCGTTGCCGCCCACCTAGTGTCCGCCGCTTCCCAGGCCGTGGCCCAGTGCTGTTGGCGGAGGTCGTTTCCATTCACCGCTGCGGGGCAGCTCCGGAATGCGTGCACGGGGCACGGTCACCGGATTCCCGTTTAAATCCATCCTTTCATTCGCATGAAGCGATGGATACCTTCGGCGAGCACAAGGTAGGCCCAAGCGCGGCATCGGTCAAGGGGCTGGCGGCGCACTGCATCCAATGCGCCGCCCGCTGCGTATCTGTCCATGAGCCCCCTGCGGACCCTGCCATGCGCTCCCTTTTGCTGCCCTGCCTGCTGTTGCTTGCCGCCGCTGCTTTGCCTGCCGGTGCCGCGGTGCTGCGCGTGGAAGGCGAGGCGCTGGCGCCGAAGGGGGGCCGCGCGCTGTACCGCGAAACCCATTATCTGCAGGACGTGGGCGCGCAGCAGGCGCGGCTGGTGCTTTACCGCTGCAATGACGGGCGCCCGTTCGCGCGCAAATGGATGCCGGCCGCCGCCAATGCGCAGGCGCCGGATTTCGAGTTCGTCGATGGCCGCGACGGACGCCGGGAAGCGGTGCAGGCGCAGGGTACGCAGCGCCGGGTCAGCATCCGCGCCGCCAGCGGTGCAGCCGATGCGGCCAAGACCCTGCAGATGCCTGGCGGCGGAGTGATCGACGCGGGATTCGATGCGGCCGTGCGCGCGCACTGGTCCACGCTGCTGCAGGGCGACACGGTGGCCTTGCCGTTCCTGCTCACCAGCCGCCAGCGTTGGGTGCCGGTGAAGCTGCGCCGGGTCGGTGCGGTGGACTGGCAGGGCCAGCCGGCTGAACAGCTGCAGATGCAGCTGGATGCCTGGTTCGGCTTCGCGGTGCCGGCGGTCAACCTGGTCTACGCACGTGCTGATCGGCGGCTGCTGCAGTTCGAAGGCACCGGCAACGTGCGCGATGCCGATGGCGGCTGGCCGCAGGTGCGCATCCGCTTCCCCGGCGCGCCGCAGCCCGCCAGCGAAGGCGAGCTTTCCGCCGCCCGCACGCAGCCCCTGGTGGCCTCATGCACGCGATGATGTACTTGCGGTATGCGCGCCGAGCAAGGAGGATGCAGGTCTGCCCCTGTACCACGCGGAGCCTGCAATGCCCCAGCCGGACGCCCCCGACGGTGCCGACGCGCGCCGACTCGACGCCCTGCTCGAACAGGTGGCGACGCAGGATCGCGATGCCTTTGAAGCGCTGTACCAGCAAGCCGGGGGACGCCTTTTCGCGATCTGCCTGCGCCTGCTGCGTGACCGTGGCGAAGCCGAAGACGTGCTGCAGGAGGTCTTCGTGACGGTCTGGCACAAAGCCTCGCGCTTCGATCCCGGCAAGGCTTCGGCGATGACCTGGCTGTCGATGCTGGCCCGCAACCGGTCCATCGACCGCCTGCGCGCTGCACCGCCGCGGGCGCTCGACGATGTGTCCATCGCCGAGGAACTGCCCGATGGTGACCTGCAGCCGGCCCAGCTGGCCGAACGCAATGATGAAGACGCGCGGCTGCAGGATTGCATGCAGGCGCTGGAACCGCGCCGGCGCAGCCTGATCCGCGCCGCCTTCCTTGACGGTGCCAGCCACGATGAACTGGCGCGCCGCCTTGCCACTCCGCTGGGTACGGTGAAAAGCTGGATCCGCCGTGGCCTGACCCAGCTTCGGGTATGCCTGGAACCATGAACATCCGCGACCTCCACCACGAAGACGGGCAGCCGCCGAGCGCCGACCAGCAGGCCGGTGAGTACGTGCTGGGCGTGCTGGACGCCGCCCAACGCCGCGAGGCCGAGCAGCGCATCAGTTCCGACGCGGGTTTTGCGCGGCTGGTCGATCAATGGGAACAACGACTGGCGCCGCTGCTGGAAGAAGTGGGCAGCGCCCCGGTGCCGGCCCCTGTGTGGCTGCGCGTGCGTCGCGAACTGGGCTGGGCGACCTTCGACACCGCCCCGAACGCGCGTCCGTGGCAGCGTACCGGCTTCTGGCAGGGTGCCACCGCACTGGCTGCCGCGCTGGCGCTGGTCGCGGTGTTCACCCGTCCGGCACCGGATGCCCCCGTACCCACCCCGGTGGCCGTTACCCCGGCACCCACCCCGGCGGTCGAGCCGGAGCAGGCGACGCGCCCGGTTACCCCGCTGCTGCATGACGATGGCCGTGCCGGCTGGCTGGCCTCGGTCGATGCCACGCTGGGCAAGGTGCTGATGGTGCCGGTGCCGTCCGCGCCGGATGCCCAGGGCCGCGCGCCCGAGTTGTGGGTGATCCCGGCCGGTGGCGCACCGGTGTCGCTGGGCCTGGTCTCCAACGACCGCGCCCACACCGTGGACGTACCGGCTGCGCTGCGTTCGGCGCTGGTCAACGGTTCGGTACTGGCGATCACCCTGGAACCGTCGGCGGGCGCGCCGCATCCGGCGCCCAGTGGTCCGGTGGTCGCCAAGGGAGACATCGCCAACCTGTAACGGTCCGGAAGATTTATTTTCCGGAAGCTGCATCCACGGGGCCGCTGGCTCCGTATCTCCTGACAGTAGATCCAGGAGGGATGCACGATGTCGGCCACACCCGCAGTACCGCCGCCCCGCCCGCGGCGCTGGTCCACCCTGTTGCGCTGGTTCGATACCGCCGCCAGGGAACCTGGCGCTGTCGACGCCGCCGAAGCCGATGGCAAGCGCATCGACTGGCTGCGCGCGCTGCCGTTCGTGGGCCTGCACCTGGCCTGCGTGGCGGTGATCTGGGTGGGTGTTTCGTGGGTGGCGGTGGCCGTGGCCGCGCTGCTGTACGCGGTGCGGATGTTCGCCATCACCGGCTTCTACCACCGGTACTTCTCCCATCGGACCTTCCAGACCTCGCGTCCGGTGCAGTTCCTGTTCGCGGCCATCGGCGCGTCCAGCGTGCAGCGGGGGCCGTTGTGGTGGGCTGCGCACCATCGCAGCCACCATCGCCATGCGGACCAGCCGCTGGACCCGCATTCGCCACGGGAACACGGGTTCTGGTGGAGCCACATGGGCTGGTTCCTGACCCGCGAAGGGTTCCGCACCGACTGGGCGCGGATCCCCGACCTGGCCCGCTTCCCGGAACTGCGCTGGCTGGACCGCTTCGACACGCTGGTGCCGGTCGCGCTGGCCGCGGCGTTGTTTGGCCTGGGCGCCTTGTTGCAGCACGTCGCACCGTCGCTGGATACCAGCGGCCCGCAGATGCTGGTCTGGGGCTTCTTCGTCTCCACCGTGGTGCTGTTCCATGCCACGGTCACCATCAATTCCCTGGCCCATCGCTTCGGCCGGCAGCGCTATGACACCGGCGATGACAGCCGCAACAACCTGTGGCTGGCCCTGCTCACCTTCGGCGAAGGCTGGCACAACAACCATCACTTCTTCCCGGGCACCGCGCGCCAGGGCTTCCGCTGGTGGGAAGTGGACATCACCTGGTATGGGCTGCGGCTGATGCAGTCGCTGCGGCTGGTGCACGGGCTCAAGCCAGTGCCTGCCTGGGTGCTGGCCAAGGCAAGGGACTGACATGCGCATCGCCGTCATTGGTTCGGGCATCGCCGGACTGGCCAGCGCATGGTGGCTGGACCCGCAGCACGAGGTCACCCTGTTCGAGGCCAACGATTACCTGGGGGGCCACACCCACACCCACGCGCTGCAGGTGGATGGCCGCGCCGTCTCGGTGGACACCGGCTTCATTGTCTTCAACCCGCAGCACTATCCGCTGCTGAGCGGGCTGTTCGACGAGCTCGGTGTCGCCTCGCAGCCGACCACGATGAGTTTCTCCGCGCACAGCGAACGTAGCGGGGTGGAGTACAACGCCACCTCGTTGAATGGGCTGTTCTGCCAGCGCCGCAACCTGTTGTCGCCGCGCTTCTGGGGGATGCTGGCGGACCTGCGGCGCTTCTACCGCGAGGCGCCGGCCCTGTTGCAGGGCGACGAGGCCGGGCCGACGCTGGGCCAGTACCTCAACGACCATCATTACGGCGAGGCCTTCATCGAAGAGCATCTGCTGCCGATGGCATCGGCCCTCTGGTCCTCGCCGGCCACCCGCGTGCGCGACTTCCCGGCGCGCTACCTGGTGCAGTTCATGGCCAACCACCAGATGCTCCAGCTGACCGGCCGCCCGCAATGGCGGGTGGTGCAGGGCGGATCGGCGCGTTACGTGGACGCGCTGCGCCAACGCTGGCACGTGCGCGAGCGGCTGGAGTGCCCGGTGCTGGCGATGGAACGGCTGGCCGATGGCGTGCTGGTGCACACCGCAGCGGGCGCGGAAGGCTTCGACCACGTCGTGATGGCCTGCCACAGTGACCAGGCCCTGTGGCTGCTGCAGGATCCGGACATGCTGGAACGCAGCGTGCTCGGTGCCATCCGCTACCAGCCCAACGAGGTCGTGCTGCATACCGATGCCAGTCTGCTGCCACGCAACCGCGCGGCGTGGGCGGCCTGGAACGCGCACGTGCCGCGCGATCCGGCCCAGGCCTGTACGGTGACCTATTGCATGAACCTGCTGCAGGGCCTGGACACGCCGACCCCATTGCTGGTGACGCTCAACCGCAGTGAGGCGATCGACCCGTCCAAGGTGCTGCGTCGCCTGCGTTACGCGCACCCGGTCCACGACCACGCCATGGTCCGTGCGCAGCGGCGCTGGCATGAGGTGCAGGGGCGCCGACATACCTGGTTCGCCGGTGCGTATTGGGGCTGGGGCTTCCACGAAGATGGCATCCGCAGTGCGCGGCGCGTGGTGGATGCGCTGCACGCAGTGAGCGTGCAGACGCATTGGCCGCGTCACCAGGAAACCACCGCGTGAGCGCCAGTGCGATCTATCGTGGCGAGGTCGTGCACCGCAGGCACCTGCCGCACGCGCACGCCTTCCGTTATCCAATCGCGCAGCTGTTGTTGGACCTGGAAGAAGTGGACCGCGTGTTCGACCGGCGTTGGCTGTGGTCGGTGGGTCGCCGCAACCTGGTCGAGTTCCGCCGCAGCGATTACCTGGGTGATCCCGACCAACCGCTGGCCGAGGCCGTGCGCGACCGCGTGCAGGGCGCGCTTGGCCACCGTCCGCTGGGTCCGGTGCGCCTGCTCGCCCACCTGCGCCACGCCGGCCATGTGTTCAATCCGGTCAGCTTCTACTACTGCCATGCGGTTGACGAAACACTGGAATGCATCGTCGCCGAGATCACCAACACGCCATGGAAGCAACGCCATGCCTACGTGTTGCCGGTCGCCGATGCGCAGGCGCGTGGCCGCGCGCTGCGCTGGCGTTTCGACAAACAGTTCCATGTTTCGCCGTTCATGCAGATGGACTGCGGTTACGACTGGCGCTTCACCGTGCCCGGCGACGACCTGCGCGTGCACATGCAGGTATGGCGCGACGGCCAGCGCCAGTTCGATGCGACCCAGTCGATGCAGCGCCGCGCGCTCGACGGCCGCGGGTTGGCCATGGTGCTGGCCCGTCATCCGCTGATGACCCTGCAGGTGGTCGGCGCGATCCATTGGCAGGCGATGCGCCTGTGGCTGAAACGCAATCCGGTCCACGACCATCCTTCGCTTGCAGGAAAAAACCAATGAACGACATGAGCCACTGCATGGCCCTGCCACGGCCCGGGCGCCTGGATGCTTTCCTGCGACGCCAGCTGCTGGCCAAGCTGGCCGCGCTGCGTGAGGGCCGCCTGCGGGTCCGCGACGCACTGGGTGAGGTGGTGCTCGGCGCGCAGGGCAGCGGCCCGCTGGTGACGGTGACCATCGATGACCCGGCCTTCTATCGCGCGGTGGCGACCCAGGGCAGCGTCGGCGCCGGCGAAAGCTACATCCGTGGCCAGTGGCGCTGCGACGACCTGGTGGCGCTGGTGCAGCTGCTGGTGCGCAACCGCGAACTGCTCGACGGCGTGGAACGCGGTCCGGCACGGATCGGTGGCTGGGCGCTGAAGGCCTGGGCACAGCTGCGCCGCAACACCCGTGAAGGCAGCCGACGCAACATCGCCGCGCACTACGACCTGGGTAATCCGTTCTTCTCGCTGTTCCTTTCCAAGGACCTGATGTATTCCTCGGCGCTGTTCGAAGACGGCGATACGCTGGAGGCGGCATCGCAGCGCAAGCTCGCGCGCATCTGCGAACAGTTGCAGCTCAAGCCCACCGACCACGTACTGGAAATCGGTACCGGTTGGGGCGGGTTCGCGCTGTACGCGGCACGCCACATCGGCTGCCGTGTCACCACCACCACCATATCGGTGGAGCAGCACGCGCTGGCCAGCCAGCGCATCGAGGCAGCGGGACTGCATGATCGGGTGACCTTGCTGCTGAAGGACTATCGTGACCTGGATGGCCAGTACGACAAGCTGGTGTCCATCGAGATGATAGAAGCGATCGGCGCGCAGTACCTGCAGACCTATTTCGCCACGCTGACCCGCATGCTGAAGCCGGAAGGATTGGCGCTGCTGCAGGCGATCACCATCGAAGACGAGCGCTACCAGCAGGCGCGGCGCAGCGTGGATTACATCAAGCGCTTCGTGTTCCCCGGCAGTTTCATCCCCTCGCTGAACGCCATGCTGGCGGCCAAGACCCGCAGCAGCGACCTGCAGCTGATCGGCCAGATGGACTTCGGACACTCCTACGCACTCACACTGCGCGCCTGGCGCGAGCGCTTCCTCGCCCAGCTGCCGGCGATGCGTGCGCAAGGTTTCGATGAAGACTTCATCCGCCTGTGGGAGTTCTATCTGGCGTACTGCGAAGGCGGTTTCCTGGAGCGCTCGATCGGCGTGTCGCAGCTGTTGCTGGCGCGACCGGGCTACCGTCCCCCGCCGCTGGCCGGAGCCCACTGACATGCACTTCTGGGGCAACCTGATCGGCAACCAGCTGGTGTGGTTCTGCGCGGTGGCCGGTGCCGGACGCGGGCTGTACTGGCCGGCGCTGCTGGCGGCGGGGGCCTACGTGCTGAGCCAGCTGCTGCAGTCCCCGCACCCGGTGGTGGACCTGAAGCTGATCGCGTTGGCGATCGGTTGCGGGCTGGTGGTGGACGGCGTGGCGGGTGCTTCCGGACGGGTGGTGTATGCCGCAGGCAATGCCGAACGCGCGCTGGCGCCGGTCTGGATCCTTGCGTTGTGGGCATCGTTCGCGATGACCCTGACCGTCTCTTTCGCTGCCCTGCAGCGCCGGTGGCGGCTGGCCGTGCTGGTCGGCCTGCTGCTGGCCCCCCTGGCCTATGTGTCGGCCGCGCGGGGATTTTCTTCGGTGAGTTTCGCCACGCCGGCCTGGCAGGGCATCGCCTTGCTGGGTATCGGCTGGGCGCTCGCGCTGCCGCTGCTGGCGACCTGCGCGCGGCGCTGGCAGCCGGCACGCCGTGCCGACCCCATGGAAACAGGAGAAGCACGATGAAGCTGTTGTGGTGGGTGTGGCTGTATGCCGCGGTGGTGATGTGCTGGGGCTGGTGGTGGCAACGCCGGCACCAGAACATCGGCGTGGTGGATGTGTTGTGGGCCAAGAGCGTGGCCGCCGCCGCGCTGCTGCTGGCACTGCTGGGCGACGGCGCGCTGCTGCCGCGGCTGGCGCTGGGCGTGCTGGGCGGGTTGTGGGGAGCCCGTCTGGCACTGCACCTGTGGCGACGCGTGCGCAGCGAAGAAGAGGACGGTCGCTACCGCTACCTGCGCGATCACTGGCAGGGCCACCAGGGCAGGATCTTCGGCTTCTTCCAGGCCCAGGCGCTGCTGGTGGTGCTGTTCGCCCTGCCGTTCATCGCGGTGGCGCAGAACCCGCGCGGCGAGGGTATCGGCTGGGTGCTGGCAGCGGTGGCGATGTGGGTGCTGAGCGTGGGTGGGGAGAGCCTGGCCGACCGCCAGCTGGCACGCTTCCGCGCCGACCCGGCGAACAAGGGCCGCACCTGCCGCGAGGGCCTGTGGCGCTATTCGCGGCATCCCAACTACTTCTTCGAATGGCTGCACTGGTTCACCTATGTGCTGCTGGCCGTGGGTTCCCCGCTGTGGTGGCTGGCCTGCGCCGGCCCGGTGGTGATGTACGTGTTCCTGCGCTGGCTGAGCGGCGTGCCGTTCACTGAAAAACAGGCCCTGCGCAGCCGCGGTGAGGACTACCGCGAGTACCAGCGCAGCACCTCGATGATCTTTCCCTGGTTTCCCAGGAAATCCGCACACTCCAAGGAGCTGCCCCGATGAGCACCCAATTCCAGAGCCTGCCGCTGCCGGACCATGCGGCGGGGCTGACCGGCCTGGCCGAACGCGGGCTGCTGCCTGACGCGCTGCTGCGTTACGGTATCCGCCGCCAGTGCGCACAGCGCCTGCGCGAAGAGTTTGAAGGCGGCACCGAAGGCCAGGCGATGCGCTTTTCCGAGCGCATCACCGAACTGGCGGGAAGCCCGTTGGCCCTGCACGTGGATGCGGCCAACCGCCAGCACTACGAAGTACCGGCAGCGTTCTTCCAGGCCTGCCTTGGCAAGCGGTTGAAATACAGTAGTTGCTACTACCGCACCGGCACGGAGACGCTCGACCAGGCCGAAGAGGCGATGCTGGAACTATATGCGGAGCGTGCCGGGCTGGACGATGGACAGGACATCCTGGAACTCGGCTGTGGCTGGGGATCGCTGACCTTGTGGATGGCCGAACGCTATCCACACGCACGCATCACCGCGGTGTCCAATTCGCACGGGCAACGTGCGCACATCGAGGCGCAGTGCCAGGCACGTGGGCTGCGCAACGTGCAGGTACTGACCCGCGACGTCAACCAGCTGGACCTGCCCGCGAACTCCTTTGACCGCGCGGTGTCCATCGAGATGTTCGAACACATGCGCAACTACGACCGCCTGCTCGGCCGCATCGCCCGCTGGCTGCGCAGCGATGGGGCGTTGTTCGTGCATATCTTCGTGCATCGCACCGCGATGTATCCCTTTGAAACCGAGGGCGAGGGCAACTGGATGGGGCGGCACTTCTTCACCGGTGGCCTGATGCCGGCAGCGGACACGCTGCTGCACTTCCAGCACGACCTGCAGCTGCAGCAGCGCTGGTTGCTGGATGGCACGCACTACCAGCGCACGGCCAACCACTGGCTGCAGAACCAGGACAGCCAGCGCGATGCATTGATGCCGGTGCTGCGCCAGACCTACGGTGATGCCGCCGCTGCGCTGTGGTTCCAGCGCTGGCGGATGTTCTGGATGGCCTGCGCCGAACTGTTCGGTTATGAGAAGGGCCAGCAGTGGCTGGTGGCCCATTACCTGTTCCGTCCCCGTTGAAGGAGAACGCCATGCGTCTGTCCAGCCTGCTTCCCGTGATCGCGATGGCGTTGTCGGCCAGCGCCTGTTCGTCCAGTCCGGAACGTCCGTTGCCCCGCGCGAGCGCGGTGGACGTGCCGCGCTTCATGGGCGACTGGTATGTCATCGCACAGATTCCCACCTTCATCGAACGCAAGGCGTTTGATTCGGTGGAACGCTATGCGCTGCGGCCCGACGGGCGCATCCAGACCACCTTCACCTACCGCAAGGGCAGCTTCGATGCGCCGCTGAAGACGATGCATCCGGTAGGTCGTGTGGAGGAGGAAGGCAACGGCGCGGTGTGGGGCATGCAGTTCATCTGGCCGATCCAGGCCGAGTACGTGATTTCCTGGCTGGATGCGGATTACCAGCAGACCATCGTGGCGCGCAGCAAGCGTGACTACGTCTGGTACATGGCGCGCACGCCGCAGGTCAGCGCGGCCGACTACCAACAGGCCATCGAGCGCATTGCCGCAATGGGGTACGACACCACCAAGATCCGCAAGGTGCCGCAGTCAGAGCGGTAGCGCCGAGCCATGCTCGGCGAGCTCAGCGGCAGAGGCAACGGCGTGACGACCAACGGTCGTCACCTACCAAGGGCCAGGGGCCAGGGCATGACGGCCAGCGGCCGTCACTACCGGCGTGCCGCCTTGCCTGCGAAATGCGTCAGGCATCTCATGCCGTGAGAGGCGCTCTTGCCATAATCAGGGTCGAATCCAGCAGAGGGTCGGCCCATGGCAGCCAAGTACTGCGATCTGGTCATGAAGGGCGGCATCACCAGCGGCATCGTGTATCCCAATGCGGTGCTGGCGCTGGCCAGGGAATATTGCTTCAAGAGCATCGGCGGCACCTCGGCCGGGGCCATCGCGGCGGCGGTGGCTGCGGCTGCCGCGCTCGGTGATCGCCGTCGCCAGGCGGGCGAGGCGGTGGGGCCGCAGGCCGGCTTCGAGGGACTGGCCGCTGTGTCGGCCCAGCTGTCCACGCAGGGCTTCATCCATGGCTTGTTCCAGCCTGCCCGCGGCGCGCGCGCGGCGTACCGTTTGCTGGTGGTGCTGGCCAGCCATGCGGGTTGGCCCCGCAAACTACTGTGCCTGCTGGCGGCAGTGTTCACCATCGCACCGTTGGAAGTGCTGCTTTCGCTGTTCCTGCTGCTGGGCATCGGCTATGGCGCCGGCGGCGTAGCGGGCATGCTGGCTGCTCTCCTGCCTTCGCTGCTGTGCGCCTACGGCGCGGGTGTGGCCGGCGCGCTGCTGCGGGTGGCGCGGGTGGCCCGTGGCAACCTGCTCGGGCTGTGCAATGGCCGCAGCGACGACCCACGGCGCCCCGCGCTGACCGACTGGCTGCACGATGCGCTGCAGCGGTTGTCGGGCAAGCCGGACGACCAGCCGCTGACCTTCGCCGACCTGCACGCCGCGCCGCGCTATGCCGACGAACCGCAGGATGGCCGGGCCATCACCCTGCAGATGATCAGTACCTGCGTGTCGCACAACGAGCCGCGCACCCTGCCGTTCTCCGAAGCGCGCTTCTGGTTCCTGCGCGAAGAGTTCGACCGCCTGTTTCCGCGCAGCGTGGTGGACTGGCTGGTGGCCGATGCCGGCGCACCGGAGCAGGTTGACGGAAGGCTGTACTACCGGCTGCCGCCGGCAGGGCAGCTGCCGGTGCTGGTCGCCACGCGGATGAGCCTCAGCTTTCCGCTGCTGATCAGCGCGGTGCCGCTGCATGAGCCGGCGCGCCACCTTGTACCCGCCCAGAGCAACCGTGCCGAGCCCGGACGTGGCCGGAAGAACGTGGCCGACAGCATGGAGGGTCTGGCCAGCGGGGGGCAGCAGGGAACGACCGCGGCAGGCTCATCGATCGCCAGCTACCGCCGTTGCTGGTTCTCCGATGGTGGTATCAGCAGCAATTTCCCGATCCATCTGTTCGACGCCGCGCTGCCGCGCTGGCCGACCTTCGCCATCAATCTGGTATACCCCGGCGATGCGCGGGAAGTGCCCGAAGCCGGCGATGCGCAGCAGGCGCTGGAACGCGCGGTGGTACTGCCAACCGGCAATCGCGAACGCTGGCAGCGCGGTTACCGCGATATCGCCTCGCCAATGGCCGCCACCGAGCTGACCCGTTTCCTGTTTGCCATCATCGCCACCATGCAGAACTGGCGCGATCTGCTGCAGGCCCGCGCGCCCGGCTACCGCGACCGCATCGTGCATGTCGCCCTGGAAGGCGACGAGGGCGGCATGAACCTGGACATGCCGCAGGAGGTGCTCGGTCGCATCGCGCAGAAGGGCACGCTGGCCGGCGAGCGTTTCTGCCGTTTCTCCTTCGAGAACCACTACTGGATACGTTGGCGCAATGCCGCTTCGGCCTATCAGCGCTACACGCTGGAAGTGTCGCGCACCGATGACGCGGGCCAGCAGGTGGTGGCCTACCGCGCCGCGTATGCCAGCGTCGCGGCAGGGCAGCCGGCACCGCCATCGTATCCGCTGGGATCGCAGGAAAAGCGTCGCGCATCGCAGGCGTTGTATGCGCTGATGGTGGAGCAGGGCGCAAGCTGGGACGACTGCGGTCCGGACCTCACCGACGGCGCCCCGCGCCCGCTGCCGCAGATGAAGGTCACCCCGATCTACTAGGTAGCAACGGCCGCTGGCCGTCATTCCCGTTGGACGGCCAGCGGCCGTCCGTGCAATTGCCCGGCGCGCTAGCGCCCAGGCAATTGCACGAACGCGCGCTGCATGCAGTCTTCGCGCGGGCACACCCGGCAGCCGGGGCCGATCGACACCGAATTGCCCGGGCTCTGGATATCCAGCCCACGCGTGTACACCAGCCGCTCGGCGTGCTGCAGGTCGCAGCCCAGCGCCACCGCGAAGGTCTTGCGCGGCTGGCCGTGGCCGACCGGCCCGCTGCTGACCTGCCGCGCCAGCCAGAAATGGCGTCGCCCATCGGGCATGCGCGCGGTCTGGGTGAGGATGCGCCCGGGCTGGTTGAACGCCTCGTACACGATCCACAGCGGACACGAGCCGCCGACCTGCGAGAAGTGGAAATCGGTGGCCGAATGCCGTTTGGACACATTGCCCGCCCGGTCCACGCGGATGAAGAAAAACGGCAGGCCGGGCGCACTGCGCCGCGCCAGCGTACTCAAGCGGTGGCAGACCGCCTCGAAGCCCACGCCGAACTGGTGTGCCAGCAGTTCGATGTCATAGCCACTGGACTCGGCCGCACGCAGGAACGGGCCGTACGGCATCACCAGCGCGCCGGCGAAGTAGTTGGACAGGCCGATGCGTGCCTGTGCGATGCGCTCGTCATCGCCGAAACCAGCCCGCTCGATCACCGCATCCACCTGTTCGGCATGGCCGCGCAGCGCCAGTTCGGCGGCCATCTGGAACGCCTGCTGGCCCGGTTCCAGGTAGTCCGGCAGCCACAGCGTGCGTGCCTGCCGGTCCATCACGCGCTTCTCCCGCCCGGCCTGCAGCGGGGCCACTTCCACCATCACCCCGTGGCGGTCAGCCAGCAGCTGGCGCAGCCGCGGCGCCATGTGGCCCACGGTCAGGCCCCACTCGGCGAACAGGCGCTCGGCCAACGCGTCCAGTTCCGGGATGTGGTTGTGCATGCGGTTGAAGAAATCGCGCACCTGGTCACCGGCCGGCAGGCTCATCCCAGCGCCGGGCTCACCCAGCTGGAACTCCAGCGCGGCGGCGTGCTCGCGCAGCGCCAGATGGCGCCGGTGCAGGTCCAGCAGGGCCTGGCTGACCTGTGGCAGGTTGCCGGCCAGTGCCCGCAGTTCATTGGCGCTGACATCGGCCAGGCCGAGATCACGCAGGGTCTGCCCCAGTGCCTCCTGCAGCGCGGCGGGGCCGCCGGCGTCGAACAGATCGCCCAGCTCACCCAGCACCGCGCGCAGTCGCTGCTGGACCGCCGGGGTCAAGGGCCGCTTGTTGCGCTCGATCTGGTTCAGGTAGCTGGCTGATACGCCAAGCTGCTGTGCCAGCTGCACCTGGGTATAACCGCGCTGCTCGCGCAGCTTGGCCAAGCGGAGCCCGAGCTGGCGTTGGGGTGACTCCGTATTCACAGGATTAACAACTTTCGTCGTTCCGGTTGGCCAGATTAAGCGTAGACAGCCCGGAAATCGAGTGGTCGCTTGTGAATAATGCCAAGCATCCCTGAGACCCCACGGTACCGCCATGACTGTTGCAGCGCCCCGTATCCGCCTGTTGATCGATGGCCAGTTCATCGAATCGTCCACCGCCCACTGGCAGGACGTCGTCAACCCGGCCACCCAGGACGTGCTGGCCCAGGTGCCCTTCGCCACCACCAGCGAAGTGGATGATGCGGTGGCCGCGGCCAAGGAAGCCTTCAAGAGCTGGCGCAAGACGCCGATCGGCACCCGCGCGCGCATCTTCCTGAAGTACCAGCAGCTGATCCGCGAGAACATGAGCGAGCTGGCCCACACCCTCAGCGCCGAGCAGGGCAAGACCGTGCCGGACGCCGAAGGCGATGTGTTCCGCGGCCTGGAAGTGGTCGAGCACGCCGCGGCGATCGGCAACCTGCAGCTGGGCGAGCTGGCCAACAACGTGGCCAACGGCGTGGACACCTACACCCTGATGCAGCCGCTGGGCGTGTGCGCGGGCATCACCCCGTTCAACTTCCCGGCGATGATCCCGCTGTGGATGTTCCCGATGGCCATCGCCACCGGCAACACCTTCGTGCTCAAGCCGTCCGAACAGGACCCGATGGTCACCATGCGGCTGGTCGAACTGGCGCTGGAAGCCGGCATTCCCAAGGGCGTGCTGAACGTGGTGCACGGTGGCGAAGAAGTGGTCAACGCAATCTGCGACCACCCCGACATCAAGGCGGTTTCGTTCGTGGGTTCCACCCGCGTCGGCACCCACGTATACAACCGCGCCTCGCTGGCCGGCAAGCGCGTGCAATGCATGATGGGCGCCAAGAACCATGCCGTCGTGCTGCCGGATGCCAACAAGGAACAGACCCTCAACGCGATGGTCGGTGCCGCCTTTGGTGCCGCCGGCCAGCGCTGCATGGCGGCCTCCACGCTGGTACTGGTGGGCGAGGCGCGTTCGTGGGTGCCTGACCTGGTGGCCAAGGCGAAGACGCTGAAGGTCAGCGCCGGTTCGGTCGCCGGCACCGATGTCGGCCCGGTCATCTCCTGCAGCGCACGTGAGCGCGTGGAAGGGCTGATCGCTTCGGGCGTGGAGCAGGGCGCCACGCTGGACCTGGACGGCCGCAATCCGCAGGTGGACGGCTTCGAGAAGGGCAACTTCGTCGGTCCGACGATCTTCTCCGGCGTCACCACCGACATGCGCATCTACCAGGAAGAAATCTTCGGGCCGGTGCTGGTGATCCTCGAAGCGGAAACGCTCGATGACGCCATCGCGCTGGTCAACAGCAACCCCAATGGCAACGGCACGGCGGTGTTCACCCAGTCCGGCGCCGCCGCCCGCAGGTTCCAGGAAGACATCGACGTCGGCCAGGTCGGCATCAACGTGCCGATCCCGGTGCCGGTGCCGCTGTTCTCCTTCACCGGTTCGCGCGCGTCCAAGCTGGGTGACCTCGGCCCGTACGGCAAGCAGGTGGTCATGTTCTACACCCAGACCAAGACCATCACCGCACGCTGGTTCGATGACGAGACGCTCAGCCACGGCGTCAACACCACCATCAGCCTCAAGTAACAACGGAGTTCCAGCCATGAGTAACTCGATGACGACGGAACTCGAAGAAGCGCAGCAGGCCTATCGTGAGGCAGCGCGTGACTTCGCCCAGGCGGAATTGGCGCCACACGCGGCGCGGTGGGATGCGGAGGGCATCTTTCCGCGCGAGGCGATCGCCAAGGCAGGGGAGCTCGGGTTCTGTGGCCTGTACATGGATCCCGAGGTCGGTGGCAGCGGCTTGAGCCGACTGGACGCCGCCGTCGTCATCGAGGAACTCGCCAACGTGGATCCGTCCACCGCAGCGTACGTGAGCATCCACAACATGGCTTCGTGGATGGTATCCACGTGGGGCCAGCAGGCGCTGCGCGCGGCCTGGGGTGCGGACCTGGCGGCCGGCATCAAGCTGGCCTCCTACTGCCTGACCGAACCCGGCGCCGGCTCCGATGCGGCGTCGCTGAAGACCACGGCGCTGCGCGACGGCGATGACTACGTGCTCAACGGTTCCAAGGCCTTTATTTCCGGGGCCGGTGCCACCGAACTGCTGGTGGTGATGGCGCGTACCGGTGGCGCGGGCGCGGGCGGGATCAGTGCGATCGCCGTGCCAGCCGACCTGCCGGGTATCAGCTACGGCCGCAAGGAAGAGAAGATGGGCTGGAACAGCCAGCCGACCCGCGGCATCACCTTCGAGAACGTGCGGGTGCCGGTCGGCAACCTGCTGGGCGAGGAAGGTGGCGGCTTCAAGCTGGCGATGAAGGGCCTAGACGGTGGCCGCATCAACATCGCGGCCTGCTCGCTGGGCGCCGCCCAGGGGGCGCTGGATGCTGCCCGCCGCTACATGGGCGAACGCCGCCAGTTCGGCAAGGCGCTGGCCGAATTCCAGGCCCTGCAGTTCAAGCTGGCCGACATGGCCATCGAACTGGTGGCGGCCCGCCAGATGGTGCACACGGCGGCGCGCAAGCTCGACGCCGGCGCCAGCGATGCCAATATCTGGTGTGCGATGGCCAAGCGGTTCGCCACCGATGCCGGCTTCACCATCTGCAACGAAGCGCTGCAGATCCACGGCGGCTACGGTTACATCCGCGAATACCCGATCGAGCGACTGCTGCGCGACAGCCGCGTGCACCAGATCCTGGAAGGCACCAACGAAATCATGCGGGTGATCGTCGCCCGCCACCTGCTCAACACCGAAGAGGAACTGCGATGAACGATTGGCGCACCCACGATCACCTCGGCCTGAAGGTCCAGGCCGATGGCCACGTCGCAGTCATCACCCTGCACAACCCGCCTGCGCATACGTGGACCGTGCACAGCCTGGCGGCACTTCGCGACCTCGTCGCCGCGCTGAACGCGGACCGTTCCATCTACGCGCTGGTGATCAGTGGCGAGGGCGAGAAGTTCTTCTCCGCCGGCGCCGATCTCAACCAGTTCGCATCGGGTGACAAGGGCGCTGCCCGTGAAGCCGCACGTCGTTTCGGTGAAGCCTTCGAGGCGCTGTCCGGCTTCCGTGGCGTGTCCATCGCCGCGATCAACGGCTATGCGATGGGCGGCGGGCTGGAATGCGCGCTGGCCTGTGACCTGCGCATCATCGAAGAACATGCCCAGGTGGCGCTGCCGGAGGCCACCGTCGGCCTGCTGCCGTGCGCCGGTGGCACCCAGAACCTGCCGCGCCTGGTCGGTGAAGGCTGGGCCAAACGGATGATCCTGCTCGGTGAGCGGATCGACGCCGACACTGCCGTGCGTATCGGCCTGGCCGAACAGAAGGCCGGCAAGGGCGAAGCCAAGGCCCTCGCACTGGAATGGGCGAAGAAGGCCGGCAAGCAGAGCCCGACCAGCATTGCCGCCTGCAAGACGCTGGTGCAGTCCACGCGCACCGGTACCCACGCCGCCGCGCTGGTGGCCGAGCGCGAAGCGTTCGTGGACCTGTTCGACAGCGCTGACCAGGTGGAAGGCGTGAGCGCTTTCCTGGAAAAGCGCAGCGCGCAGTGGAAGAACGCATGAGCCGGGAAACCGACATCGTGGTCGATGAGGCACCGGTGCTGTTCGAAGAGCGCGTGACGGCCAACGGCATGCGCATCGGCATCGCCACGCTCAACGCACCGCGGACGTTGAACGGGTTCTCGCTACCGATGGCGCATCTGCTGCTTGAAAAACTGCGCACCTGGGCAACTGACGACGGCGTTGCGATGGTGGTGCTGCAGGGTGCCGGAGAGAAGGCGTTCTGCGCCGGTGGCGACCTGCACAGCCTGTACCAGAGCATGCTGGCGTACCGTCAGGCAGGCCACGCCGACATCCGCCAGAACGCCTACGCCGCCGAGTTTTTCGACGTCGAGTATCGCGTCGATTACCTGATCCATGCCTATGCCAAACCGATCCTGTGCTGGGGTCATGGCATCGTGATGGGCGGGGGCATCGGCCTGATGTCCGGTGCCAGCCATCGCGTGGTCACCGAGCGCTCCAAGCTGGCGTTCCCGGAAATCACCGTCGGCTTGTTCCCGGATGTGGGGGGCAGCTGGCTGCTGCCGCGCGTGCCCGGTAACGGAGGGCGTTTCCTGGCGCTGACTGGCGCGCTGCTCAACCCCGGCGATGCCCTCTTTGCCGGGCTGGCGGACCTGCACGTCGCTGAATCACACCGGGGCGATGTGCTGGATGCGCTGCTGGCGGCAGGCTGGGAAGCCGACTGCAATGCCAACCATCACCACCTCACCACCGTGCTGCAACGCTTCGCCAGTGAGGCTGCGCCCGGGCCCCTGCAGCGCAACGCCGGGTTGGTGGACGTGCTGTGTGACGGCGATGATCTGCAGAAGATCGTAGACCGTATCACCGCCATGGAAAGCGAGGATGCGTGGCTGCAGGCCGCGCAGAAGACGCTGGCAGCCGGGGCTCCCGGCTCGGCGCGACTTGCGTTCGCCCTGCAGGCACGCTGCGCGGACGAACCGCTGGCCGATGTGTATCGACTGGAGTACGTAGCGGCACTGCACTGCGCGGCACACGGCGATTTCGCCGAAGGCATCCGCGCGCTGCTGGTCGACAAGGACCGCACCCCGCATTGGAACCCGGCCACGCTGTCCGACGCCAGCGCGGCGTGGGCCGAAGATTTCTTCATTTCCCCGTGGCCGGCCGACCAGCATCCGCTGGCCGATCTGGAAGCCACCACTCCTGAAAGGACCCCCGCATGAGTCGCATCGCATTCATTGGTCTGGGCAACATGGGCGGGCCGATGGCCGCCAACCTCGCCAAGGCCGGCCACGCCGTGCGGGTGTTCGACCTGGTGCCGGCCGCCGTGCAGGCCGCGGTCGACGCAGGCGCCACCGCAGCCAGCTCCGCACTGGATACGCTGGCCGATGCCGAAGTCGTGATTTCGATGCTGCCGGCCAGCCGCCACGTCGAAGGCGTGTACCTCGGTGATGACGGTCTGCTGGCCGATATCCCGGGCGGTGCGCTGGTGATCGACTGCAGCACCATCGCCCCGGCCACTGCGCGCAAGGTCGCCGAAGCCGCCGCCGCGCGCGGACTGCAGATGCTGGACGCGCCGGTTTCCGGCGGTACCGCCGGCGCCAGCGCCGGCACGCTGACCTTCATCGTCGGCGGCGAAGAAGATGCGCTGGAACGCGCGCGTCCCTACCTGCAGGCGATGGGCAAGAACATCTTCCACGTGGGTGCCAACGGTGCCGGCCAGGTCGCCAAGCTGTGCAACAACATGGCGCTGGGCGTGATCATGGCGGTCACCGGTGAATCCATCGCGCTGGGCGTGGCACACGGGCTGGACCCGAAGGTGTTGTCGCAGATGATGGCGGTCAGCACCGGCCGCAGCTGGGCAACCGAAGTGTGCAACCCGTGGCCCGGCGTGCTGGAAAACGCACCGGCTTCGCGCGGTTACAGCGGCGGTTTCGGCAGCGACCTGATGCTCAAGGACATGGGCCTGGCGGTGGAAGCGGCGATGAGCGTGGGCGCCTCGATTCCGCTCGGCGAACTGGCGCGCAACCTGTATTCGATGAACCACCAGGCAGGCCGCGGCAAGCTTGATTTCTCCAGCGTGGTGCAGCTGGTGAGCAACGAAAAATAGCCCACGGCCAGCGAGCGCTGGCGGGCATGAAGGGGTAGGGGGTGACCAGCGGTCGCCCTGCTACCAACCGCGGTGGGATGGGCGGATGCACGGTCACGACCGGCATCCGCCCATTTTTTTTTCAGGCCACGATCAGCTTGACGTCGATGTTGCCCTGGGTCGCGTTGGAATACGGGCAGACAACGTGGGCCTTCTGCACCAGCTCTTCCAGCTGCTCGCGCGGCACGCCCGGGGCGGTGATGGTCAGCTCGGCTTCGATGCCGAAACCGGTCGGGATCTGGCCGATGCCGACCTTGCCGGCCACGGTGGTGTCGGCCGGGAGCGCAACCTTGGCCTGGCCTGCGACGAACTTCAGCGCGCCCAGGAAGCAGGCCGAGTAACCGGCAGCGAACAGCTGCTCCGGGTTGGTGCCCGGGCCGCCGGCGCCGCCGAGTTCGCGCGGGGTCGACAGCTGGATGTCCAGCACGTTGTCGGAGGAAACAGCGCGGCCTTCGCGGCCGCCGGTTGCGGTGGCCTGGGCGGTGTAGAGAACCTTTTCGATCGACATGGCGGAGTTCCTTGTTGGGGTGGCCGGTTGGCCGGTGAGGTGTACTTTGCGCGCCTTGGTTGGACGTGTGGCAACATGGAGTCCGGAAAACTTGATGGATCGTCCAGCCATGCTTGATCGACTCGAATCCCTGCTCGACCGCTTCCCGGTCAGTGCGCGGCTGCTGCAGGGTGGCGAGATCAGCGGCCATTGGGTGCCCGCACAGGCCGCCAGCCAACCCCTGCTGCACCTGCTCAGCCAGGGCGGCGTGGAACTGGTGGACCGCGATGGCACCTGCCTGCGCATCGACCAGCCCAGTGTGCTGCTGCACGCCCGCCCGCGCGACCATCACTTCAACGTCGATGACCGATTGCGGGTGCCGCTGGTGACCGCCGGGCTGCGTTTCGAAGCCGGCGAAGGCAGCCCGGTGGCCGATGCGTTGCCGAGCCCGGTCTGCCTGCCGCTGGCCGACCTGCTGGGCAGCAACGCGGTGCTTGGCGTGCTGTTCGAAGAAGCGTTCGCACAACGCTGCGGCCGCCAGGCGATGCTCGATCGTCTGTTCGAACTGGTGATCATCCAGGTGCTGCGCACGCTGATGGAAAACGGCCAGATCCAGGTCGGGCTGCTGGCCGGCATGGGCCATCCACGGCTGCGCCATGCGCTGGTGGCCATGCATGAGCAGCCGGCGGAAGAGTGGTCGCTGCACGCGCTGGCCGAACGTGCCGGGATGTCACGCAGCGCTTTTGCCGAAGGCTTCCGCGAGGTCATCGGCAGTACCCCCGGGCAGTACCTGCAGGCGTGGCGGACCAGGCTGGTGCAGCAGGCGCTGCGTCGTGGCCAGCCGTTGAAGCGCATCGCCGGTGACGTGGGCTACGGCAGCGAAGCGGCGTTGTCGCGCGCGTTCAAGGCGCAGACCGGGCAGTCGCCGCGCGAGTGGAAACAGGCTGCAAGGTAGCGCCGAGCCATGCTCGGCGAGCGTCCCGCCCTGGTAGCGCCGAGCCATGCTCGGCGAGCGCCCCGCGCGGTGCAGCCTTCCGCTGAGCACGGCCAGGCGCTACCGGGTCATACCGCCCATTCCAGGTCGGTGGTGAACATGATGGTCAGCCAGCGATCCGGCGACTCTTCGCCCAGCAGGTCGCCGATCTCATCGCGCAGCCGATCCCATTCGGCCAGCGCGCGTGGCGGATCGTCGGCGCGCACCACGAAGAACAGTTCGATCTGCTCGCCGCGGCCCACCTGCGCCACGTAGCTGCGGTAGTCGAGGAAACCGTGCCGCGCCACCACATCGCGCGCCACCGTATCCACGTGGCTGCGCAGCTCCTGCGGTGCGACCAGCAGGATGCCCGCAAGCGCCTGGCGTACGGTTCCCAACGGGGCCACCATCACGAACAGGCAGACGACCGCCAGGATGCCCGGATCGATGTACGGGCCGATCCAGTCCAGTGGCGTGCCGCGCACCAGCGCCCCACCGACAAAGGCCAGCAGGTAGCAGGCCGACATGCTGGCGGCGATGATCCAGTTCTTCGCATCCAAAGCGATGAAGTCCGATCCGATGCGCCGGTTGGCGCGCAGCACGAACGCGGCCAGCGCGCCTTCGGCGAGCAGCGAGATCACCCCGAAGGTGATCGCCGGACCCAGCGCGATCAAGCGCCCGCCCGAGGTGAGCGCATCCACGGCGTTGACGAAGGCATACAGCGCCGCACCGATCATCAGCGTCCCGCTGACCCCCAGCACGATCGGCTCCAGATGCCAGAAGCCCATCGAAAAACGCTGGTTGAGCCGCGACTGCAGCGTATCGGTATTGGTCGATTGGGCGATGAGCCGGGCCACCAGCAGCGAGAGCCAGGTCATGACCACGTCGATCACGCCGTAGATGCCGTCGAAGATGATCAGCGAGGAGTTGGCGTACAGCCCGAAGCCCACGGCCGTGGCCGCCATCACCAGGGTGCCGGCGATGGACAGGCGCAGCACTCCCTGTTCGGTGCGCGGATCGAAGAAGCGGGGGGCAACGGAAGCCATGCCGGGATTGTAGCGCCCGGCCCTGGTAGCGCCGAGCCACGCTCGGCGAGCGCAGCGGCGTGACGACCAACGGTCGTCACCGACCAGAGCAAGGGCAACAGCGTGACGACCAACGGTCGTCACCCACCAGAGCAAGGGCAACAGCAGGACGACCAACGGTCGTCACCCACCAGAGCAAGGGCAACAGCGAGACGACCAGCGGTCGTCACCCGCCAGAGCAAGGGCAACAGCGAGACGACCGGCGGTCGTCACTACCTTGCCGCCGTCGCCTGCCGTAAACTTGCGCGCTTACCGCCGCCGCGTATGCGTGGCCCTGCCCGCGGTCACCAGGAACCCCCCATGCAGACCCATTACCCGCTGCGCCAGCAGTGGCTCGGCAACGTCCGTGGCGACGTGCTGTCCGGCATCGTCGTCGCCCTCGCGCTGATCCCCGAAGCGATCGCGTTCTCGCTGATCGCCGGGGTCGACCCCAAGGTCGGCCTGTACGCGTCGTTTTCCATCGCGGTCATCACCGCCATCGCCGGCGGTCGCCCCGGCATGATCTCGGCCGCCACCGGTGCGATGGCGCTGGTGATGGTCGACCTGGTCAAGGACCACGGCCTGCAGTACCTGTTCGCCGCCACCATCCTGACCGGTCTGCTGCAGATGACCGCCGGCGCGCTGAAGCTCGGTTCGCTGATGCGCTTCGTCTCGCGCTCGGTCATCACCGGCTTCGTCAACGCATTGGCGATCCTGATCTTCATGGCCCAGCTGCCGGAGCTGGTCGGCCGCGGCCCGATGGTCTATCTGCTGTGTGCGGCGGCGCTGGCGATCATCTATCTGCTGCCGCGGATCACCCGCGCGGTGCCTTCGCCGTTGGTCGCCATCGGCATCCTCACTGCAGTGGTGATCGGCTTCGGCATCGACGTACGGACCGTGGGCGACATGGGCCAACTGCCGGACAGCCTGCCGTCCTTCTTCCTGCCGGACGTGCCGCTTAACTGGGAGACGCTGCGCATTCTGCTGCCGGTGTCGGCCACCCTGGCGGTGGTGGGGCTGCTGGAATCAATGATGACCCTGCAGATCGTAGAGGACATCACCGAAACCCCAAGCGAGCGCAATCGCGAGTGTGCCGGACAAGGCCTGGCGAACACGGTGACCGGCTTCTTCGGCGGCATGGCCGGCTGCGCGATGATCGGGCAGTCGGTGATCAACGTGACCAGCGGCGGGCGCGGGCGCCTGTCCTGCCTGATCGCCGGCAGCGTGTTGCTGATGCTGGTGGTATACGGCAGCGAGCTGGTGCGGCAGATCCCGATGGCTGCCCTGGTGGCGGTGATGATCATGGTCAGCATCGGCACCTTCAGCTGGCGCTCGCTGAGTGACCTGCGCACCCATCCGCGCAGCTCTTCAATGGTGATGCTGCTGACGGTGGTGGTGACCGTGGCGACGCATGATCTGGCCAAGGGCGTACTCAGCGGCGTGCTGCTGTCAGCGCTGTTCTTCGCGTGCAAGGTCGGCGGCATGCTGGACGTGCAGCGTGATGACCACGAGGGCGCGCAACGGTATGTGGTGCGTGGACAAGTATTCTTCGCATCGGCCGGGCAGTTCGGCGCGGCCTTCGATTACCAGGACGTGGCGCCGCGCGTTGAGATCGACCTGCAGCATGCCCATCTGTGGGACCTCACCGCGGTGGGTGCGCTGGAGCGCGCGGTGGAAAAGCTGCGCGCGCATGGCGCGGTGGTGGAGGTGGTGGGCCTGAACGCGGCCAGCGAAACGCTGATCGAGCGGGTAGGGCGCAAGGGCCCGGCCGGCAGCGCGCATTGATCCCTGCCGGTAGTGACGGCCGCTGGCCGTCAAGCGGGTGGTGGGTGACGACCATTGGTCGTCACGCCCGTGCCCACCGGATCATTCAGCCGCCCGGTGTAAACTATTGATCATGCAGGCATTGCCTGCCGCCCCTGATTCTCCAGCGTCCCCATGACCCAGCCAACCGCCACCGCCGCGTCCCGCTACGCCGATTCCCTGCGCCTTTCCGTCGCCCCGATGATGGACTGGACGGACCGCCATTGCCGTGTGTTCCATCGGCTGCTGGCGCCCGGCGCGCGGCTGTACACCGAGATGGTGCACGCCAATGCGGTGATCCACGGTGATCGCCAGCGCCTGCTCGGCTTCGATGCGGCCGAAACGCCGCTGGCCCTGCAGTTGGGCGGCAGCGATCCGGCCCTGCTGGCGCAGGCCGCGCGCATTGCCCAGGACTGGGGCTATGACGAGGTCAATCTCAACTGCGGCTGCCCATCCGACCGTGTCCAGGCCGGCCGCTTCGGCGCCTGCCTGATGCGCGAACCGGCCCTGGTGGCCGACTGCGTAGCGGCGATGGTGGCCGCGGTGGATATCCCGGTCACGGTCAAATGCCGGCTCGGGGTGGACGATGACAACGACTACCAGGCCTTCGCTGCGTTCGTCGACCAGCAGGTCGCCGCCGGTGCACCGATGGTGGTGGTGCACGCGCGCAATGCCTGGCTGAAGGGCTTGTCGCCGAAGGAAAACCGCGAAGTGCCACCGCTGCGCTACGACTGGGCCTACCGGCTCAAGCAGGAGCGTCCGGAGCTGCCGGTGGTGCTCAACGGTGGATTGGCCAGCATCGAGGCGGTGCAGGCCCAGGGCGGCAAGGTGGACGGGGTGATGCTGGGCCGTGCGGCCTACCACGATCCCTACCTTCTGCATCAGCTGGAGGCGCTGCAGACCGGCGCCCCGTTGCAGGCACGGCAGGCGCTGCTGCGCGCGCTGCGTCCCTACGTGGAAGCGCGGCTGGCCGAAGGGTCGGCGCTCAAGCACATCACCCGGCACATCCTGGGCTTGTTCCACGGGCAACCGGGGGGCCGCGCGTTCCGCCAGATCCTGAGCGAGGGCGCACATCGCCCGGGCGCGGACTGGAGCCTGGTGGAGCAGGCCCTGTCGGCCACCGAACGTGATGGCGGGCGCGAGGCGGCCTGACGCAGTGCGCGCCGGGGGGCCGCAGACGGCCCCGAATGCTGTTAGTATGTTCACTTACCTGAATATAGACATCCGATCTTCAGGAAAGTTCAGACCGGATTCACTGGCAAAAGCCGAAATTTGCAAAAGATTTGTAAAGCCCCGGACCTCGCGTCCGGACGCGGACTTCACAATTTTTGAACGAATTGCCGGCCTCGGCTAGGATCCAACGATGTCCTCCCGTTCTTCCCCCTGCCAGCTTGCCCTCGCCACGGTCGTGGTGCTGGTGGCGTTCGCGCCGCTGCACGCCGTCGCGCAGGCACCGATGCAGGGCCAGATGCAGCAGACCATGGCGCAGCGGGCGCAGATGCGGGAACGTCCTGAAGTGGTCATGCGGGGGTCCCAACGCGGTGATGAGCGCTCCCTGTCCGACGCCGTGCGGCGGGTGCAGCGATCCACCGGTGGACACATCCTGGGCGCAGAGCGGGTGCCGTTCGATGGGCGCGACATCAACCGCGTGAAATACATGGATGAGCGTGGCCGCGTCCGCTACATGGATGATCCGGTGCAGCAGCGTTCACAGGCCCGCCCGCCCCGATCGGATATGTCTTCACTACGCGGCGATAACCCCTGAACGGGGATCATTGTCGCATCACACCCGATTTCCACCGGCCCAACCGGCCGACCCCAGCACACTAGGGAGAGTTCATGCGTATCCTTCTGGTCGAAGACGAAGCCCCGCTGCGCGAGACCCTTGCAGCCCGGCTCAAGCGCGAAGGCTTTGCCGTCGACGCGGCGCAGGATGGCGAGGAAGGTCTGTACATGGGCCGCGAAGTGCCGTTCGACGTTGGCATCATCGATCTGGGCCTGCCGAAGATGTCCGGCATGGAGCTGATCAAGGCGCTGCGCGACGAGGGCAAGAAGTTCCCGGTCCTGATCCTCACCGCCCGTTCCAGCTGGCAGGACAAGGTCGAAGGGCTCAAGCAGGGCGCCGACGATTACCTGGTCAAGCCGTTCCATGTCGAAGAGCTGCTGGCACGCGTCAATGCGCTGCTGCGCCGCGCTGCGGGCTGGAGCAAGCCGACCCTGGAATGCGGTCCGGTGGCATTGGACCTGGCGGCACAGACGGTCAGCGTGGCCGGCAGCAACGTCGACCTCACCAGCTATGAGTACAAGGTGCTGGAATACCTGATGATGCATGCCGGTGAACTGGTCTCCAAGGCCGACCTCACCGAGCACATCTACCAGCAGGATTTCGACCGCGACTCGAACGTGCTTGAAGTGTTCATCGGCCGCCTGCGCAAGAAGCTGGATCCGGACGGCGAACTGAAGCCGATCGAGACCGTGCGTGGCCGCGGCTACCGTTTCGCGATCCCGCGCAACGAGGGCTGAGCCTGCTGCAGGCGAGAAGATGATGTCCGGCCGTCTGTGGTTCTTCCGACGCTGGCGGCCGCGCTCCCTGCAGGCGCGCCAGCTGCTGGCTGCGTCCGTGGGCCTGGTGGCCTTCCTGGCACTGGCCGGCTACGCGCTGGATGCGGCCTTCGCCGATACCGCGCGCGCCAACCTGCGCGAACGCCTGAAGAACTACGCCACGGCCTACGCTGCGGGCAGTGACTTCACCCGCGACCGCTCGCTGTACCTGCGCGAGCAGCCGCCGGATCCGCGCTTCGACGTGCCCGGCAGTGGCCTGTACCTGCAGGTCGTCACGCCGGACGGCAAGGTCAACTCGATGTCCGCCGAGGGCCCGATGCTGCCTACCCAGGGCGGCGGGCTGCTGGCACCGCGCCAGGAAATCTTCGAAGGCCCGCTGCCGATCATCCAGATCGACGGCAGCGAGGGCTCGGTCTACCGCTACGGGCTGGGCCTGGTGTGGGATGCCGACGCCGACCCGGCGACCGAATTCCCGTACACCATCTACGTGATGGAAGACTCCGGTGCACTGGGCGCGCAGCTGCGCGTGTTCCGCGGCCGGGTGTGGTTCTACCTGGGCGGCATCGGCCTGATCCTGCTGCTGTTGCAGACGGTCATCCTGCAGTGGAGCCTGCGTCCGATGCGCCGGGTGATCACCGAGCTGACCCGCGTGCAGCGCGGCGAAAGCGAGCGCATGAGCGAACGCCATCCGCGCGAGCTTGAACCGCTGACGGACAGCATCAACGCCTTCATTGAAAGCGAGCGCGAGAACCTGGAGCGCCAGCGCAACACGCTGGCCGACCTGGCGCACAGCCTGAAGACCCCGATCGCCGTGCTGCGCACGCAGATGGACAGTGGATCGAGCAACGATGCGCTGCGCGAGGAACTGGACGTGCAGCTGCAGCGCATGAACAACCTGGTGTCCTACCAGCTGGCACGCGCTGCGTCGTCCGGGCACAAGCTGTTCTCCGCCCCGCTGCCGATCGAATCCAATGCCGAAGAAATCGTGCGCGGGCTGGAGAAGGTCTACGCCGCCAAGGGCGTGCTGTGCGAGTTCGACATCGATCCGGGATCGCGCTTCCACGGTGAACCCGGCGACCTGCAGGAACTGCTCGGCAACCTGCTGGAAAACGCCTTCAAATGGGCCAACCGCCGCGTGCTGCTGACCGCGCAGCCGCAGCCGGCGCCGAACACGCGCCGTCCTGGCCTGCTGCTGGCGGTGGACGACGACGGCCCCGGTATCGCTCCGGAAGACATCGCCAAGGTGCTGCAGCGCGGCGTGCGCGGCGATGAGCGCGTGCAGGGCCACGGCATCGGCCTGTCGATCGTGCAGGACCTGATCAAGGATTACCGCGGTGAACTGCTGGTGACGCGCTCTTCCGAACTGGGTGGCGCGCGCTTCGAAGTGCGGCTGCCGGCCGGCCCGTAAGCGCCGCGCGGGGCGCTACCACGGCGGCATCGCCGCATGATCTTCCGGTAGCGCCGAGCCATGCTCGGCGGAAGCCATCACCGCGCCACGTGCTCCAGCGCCGACAGTACCGGCGGCTCACCGTAGAACCGCCGCAGGTGCGCGGCCACGCTGGGCAGCGCCTCGGCCAACACGTCCGGTGCGGAGAAATGGTATTCACTGACCACCGCGAAGAACTCTTCCGGCGCCTCGGCCGCATACGGATCGATCAGCGTTTCCTCGCCCGCATCCACCTGCACGCAGAACGCATCGTAGGCGCGCTGGAAATCGGCCGCCCACTCACGCTGCCAGGCGCGTGGCAACGGCGGCGTGCCGTCGATCGCGCCATCCAGCGCATCGATCTTGTGCGCCATCTCGTGCACCGCCACGCAGTAGCCATCGAACGGCGCCTGCAGGTCGGCCTGGATATCCGCCCACGACAGGATCAACGGGCCGCTGTCCCAGCTCTCGCCGATCAGCTCATCGTCCCACTCGTGCAGCACGCCGGCGGCATCCACATGGCTGCGCTGTACCCGGAAAGCGTCCGGGTACAGGATCAGCTGCGACCAGCCACGCAGGCCGGCTTCGCCCAGCCCCAGCAGCGGCAGGCAGCACACCGCCGCCAGCAGCACGATGTCTTCATCGCGCAGCACCAGATCGCCCAGCGGGCTGATGGTCTTCTCGTGCAGGAAGCGGGTGGCCAGGGCGCGCAGCGCGTCCAGGCGATCAGCAGGCAGGCCGTGCAGCCACGGGACATCCCGGCAGGCCTGCTGCCACAGCGGTTCGGGAATGGGACGGGGGGCCGGCCGCAGCCAGCGCGACAACGCCTGGATCAGCGGAACATACCCGGCAGGAAGCTGTGCCACTTCGGTGCGCGCAGGCGCTGCAGCACGTCATCCTCGCCACCGCCGCCGCCACTGCTGGTGGCCTGCGCAGGCACCGGCTTGGGCGTGCTGGGCACCGCAGCGGCAGCACTGCGTGCAGTCGGCGGGCGTTCGGCATCGGGCGTGGAATAGACACAGTCACCACGCCCTTCACTGGCCATCACGGTAGACGCGTTGGCAAGCAGCGGGGCCATCAACAGGACCAGGCAATGGGCAGAACAGCGCATCGACGACATCCGTGGTTAAGGGCGGGTGAGTTCCCGATTCTAGCCCGAATCAGGTCGCCTATTGGAAGCCCCGCCGGGCAGGGGCAATTCCTTTGCCGCATACTTTCCCTGTTTATCTGACGGAAGCTGCCGTGGACGACCGCGAACTGCTGGCAAAACTGGCCGCCGGACCGCTGTCCGGTGATGCCCTGGCGCGCGAGCTTGGCCAGACCCGGGCGGCCATATGGAAGCGCATTCAAGGACTTAGGACAGCCGGGGTGGCGATTGAAGGCCGCGCCGGTGACGGCTATACGCTTGCCCAGGCGGTCGACCTGCTGGACGCTGGCGGCATCCGCGCCGCGCTGCCTGCCGCCGCCGCTGCGCTGCTGGACGAGCTGCAGGTGGTCTGGAGCACGGTGTCCACCAACACCGAATTGCTGCGCTGCAGCGCTCCGGAGCGCGGCAGTCGCGTCATGCTGGCCGAGCGCCAGACCGGTGGCCGCGGCCGTCGTGGGCGGGATTGGGCATCGCCGCTGGCCGCGCATATCTACCTTTCGGTGCTGCGCGGATTCGCCGGCGGACTGGCCCAGCTGGGCGGGCTGAGCCTGGTGGCTGGCGTGGCGGTGGCCGAAGCCCTGCGCGGGCTCGGCCATGCGAAGGTGCAGTTGAAGTGGCCCAACGACCTGGTGGTGGACGGCCACAAGCTGGGCGGCCTGCTGGTGGAAGGCGGCGGCGAGTTCGCCGGGCCGGCGCGCGCGGTGATCGGCATCGGTCTCAACGTACACATGCCGCCGGCCTTTGCCGAGCGCATCGACCAGCCGTGGACCGATCTGGACCAGTTGGCGGGCGAGCCGGTGCAGCGCACTGCGGTAGCGACTGCGGTGCTCGCCGCGCTGCTGCCGGCGCTGGAGCAGTTTGAAACCGAGGGCCTGGCCCCGTTCCTGACGCGCTATGCCGCGCTGGACAGCCTGGCCGGGCGCGAGGTGCGGGTGCAACTGGGCGGCGCCTGGCTGGACGGCCGCGCGCTGGGGCTGGCCGAAGATGGCGCGCTGCGGGTGGAAATCGAGGGCCGCGAGCAGCATGTGCACGCCGGCGAAGTGAGCGTGAGGGCACGATGAGCGACTGGTTGTTCGATCTGGGAAATTCCCGCTTCAAGTATGCCCCGCTGCTCGGCGACCGTGCCGGTGAGGTGCAGGCATGGACGCACGGCGCCGAAGACCTGCGCGGCGAAGCATTGCGCACGCTGCCGCAGGGCGGCACCGCCTACGTGGCCAGCGTAGCCGCCGCCGGACTGACCGCCACCATGCTGGAGATCCTGCGCATGCGCTTCCAGCACGTACACGTGGCCCGCACCGAAGCGGCGTTCGCCGATGTGCGCATCGCTTATGCCACGCCCGCGCGCTTCGGCGTGGATCGTTTCCTGGCCCTGCTGGCAGCCGCGCGCACGCAGCGCCACGTGCTGGTGGCTGGCGTCGGCACCGCGTTGACCATCGACCTGCTGGACGCCCACGGCCAGCACCACGGGGGTCGCATCGCGGCCTCTCCGACCACCATGCGCGAAGCCCTGCATGCGCGCGCGGTGCAGTTGCCGGCCAGTGGCGGGCACTACCGCGAGTTCGCCGATGACACCGATGATGCGCTGGCTTCCGGCTGCGACGGCGCGGCGATCGCACTGATCGAACGCAGCCGTGAGCAGGCAAGGCAGCGGCTGCAGGCACCGGTGGACCTGCTGCTGCATGGCGGCGGCGCACCGGCGCTGTTGCCGCAGCTACCGGCCGATGCGGGCCACCAGCCGCTGCTGGTGCTCGATGGGCTGGCACGCTGGGCCGTTCACCTGCCGACGGCGACAGGCTAGGATCGGCAGATGCTGACCCGTGCCCTGATCGTGTTCCTCGTGCTGCTCAACGTAAGCGTCGCCCTGTGGTGGATGCTGCGCGGTGAGCCGGTTGTCCCGGACGTGAAGCTGCCTTCCGGCGTGGCCGAACTGCAACTGGTGGATGCGGCCGTACCGGTGACGGCGCCCTCGCCAACGGCGTCCACTGCGCCGCTGACCGATACCACGCCCACCGCGGCCGAACCTGCCGCGGCGGTGGCCGATTCACCGTCCGGCCAAGCGCCCGCGGTGGCCGAAGCGCGTCCGGCCCCGGTTGCCGCCGCAGTGGTGGCACCGCCTGCACCCGCGCCGGAAACCGTGCCCGCCCCCGCAGCGCCCGAGCGTTGCGTCGCGCTGGGTCCGTTCGCGGACCAGGCCGCCGCCCAAGGCGCCCTGGCCAAGGTCGGTGCGGCACTGACCCGAACGCGCCTGCGCGAACAATCAACGCCCGGCGCCACCTCGCGCTACCGGGTGATGATGCCGCCGGCAGAGAACCGCGAAGCGGCCCAGGTCACCGTGCAGCGGATCATCGCCGCCGGCCTGAGCGACTACTACGTGATTGGCCAGGGACCTGACGCCAACGCCATCGCGCTGGGCCAGTACCGTAACCGCGAAGGGGCCGAGCGCCGGCTGGCGGCACTGCGCGCGGCCGGATTCCAGGCCCAGCTCAGTGGTGGCGAAGGCGCCTCCACGTGGTGGCTGCAGGGCGCGCTGGCCGATGGCAAGACCGATCCCGGCCTGCGCCAGCGTAGCGGGGCGGCGCAGCAACGCTCGCTGGACTGCGCTGGTCTGCGGTAGAATCGCCGTGCTTCGCGGCCTGGCCACGAACGCGTCGTACCCCGTGCCGCTTTAGCTCAGTTGGTAGAGCAACTGTCTTGTAAACAGTAGGTCATCCGTTCGATTCGGATAAGCGGCACCATCTTTCAATGCCCAGCCGCCGCCCCCGCAGGCGACGGCGCACCGTGATCAGGAATCGGCGTAGCGGTGCGACAGCAGCGAGCGCACCAGGAAGGTCACCTGCGCGGCCGAGCGTGCATCAACGCGCAGGACCGGAATGCGGAAGCCGGCAGCAAACAGGGCATCGCGCACGGTGGGAATCAACAGCTGCGGGTGCTCGTCGGTGCGGGTGACGCCGACCGCCAGGCTGGCATCGGGCGCGATGCGGGAAAACTCCTGCAGCAGTTCCAGCGTGGTGGCGACCGGGTCGGGTGATCCGGCGCTGACCAGCACGATCACCCCGAGCGCGCCTTCGCACACCATCGGCCACATGAAGTCCAGGTAGCGCTGTCCGGGCACGCCGTACAGGTGCAGCAGTTCGCCGTCGTCCAGTTCGATCGAGCTGTAATCCAGCGCCACCGTGGTTTCCACCTTGTCGGCGGTGGCGTCCTCGCTCAGCGGCATTTCAGTGCTGATCGGTTCGACATCGGAAATCGCGCGCACCGCGGTGGTCTTGCCCGCGCCCATGCCGCCGACGAACACCAGTTTGTTGGCCGGACCGCTCATGCGCGACCCGCCTGCAGGTCCAGTCCGAATCGACGTGCGACCCAGGTCAGGAACCGTGAGTCGCGAAGGCCCGCGGGGCGCGCTGAGGGGGGCACGGCGTTCTCCTGGTGCTTGGCAAGGCCACTGCTGGCAGCGGCCGAGAAAAGGAATTGCACGGTATCGTGCGGCAAACCGCTCGCCGCGGCCAGCGCGGTGCTGGTCCACGACGCGGCATGCAGGCGTGCGATGGGCAGCAGCCAGCTGGCGGGCACATCGCGGTGGTCCAGGTCGGGCCAATGCAGCAGCTGCAGGGAGGTGCCCGCGGCGACCGCCGGCAGCAGCTGCGGGCGATGACGCGCGATGCAGAAATACAGCGATTCGAACGAATGGCGGCGCGGCAGCAGGTACACGTACTGATGCTGGAAAGTGTCCATGTCCAGCGCCGTCGACGACCAGGTGAGGTCATCCAGCAGCGGCACGATCTCCGACAGGGACGCGCCAACCGGCAGTGCAAGGCTGCGCGTCGCGGTATCCACCACCACCCGCGTAGCGCCACGCTGCAGCAGGTACAGGCTGGCATCATCGGCTGACTGCATCGCGCGCAGCAGCAGCGGCGTGCCCGCTTGCGTCGGTTGTTCCGCTGCCGGGTCCGGCGCTTCGCCCACGGTGGCCAGCAGCCCGGCCAGTGCCTGGTTGATGTCACGCACGCTGGCGCCGTGCGGCAGCACGCCCGTCGCAGCCGTCGCGCCACGCACGATGCGCAGCGTCGCCACGCCCTGGGTGCGTGCCTGCTGCTGCAGGACGGCCATGGCCGACGGATCGCCGCCCACCACCAGCAGATCGGCCTGCTCCCCGCTCCACGGCTGCAGACGGATATCCATGCGTTCGGCCAGCAACAGCGAGCAGGCCAGTTTCAGCCGGGTACCGTGCAGCAGGTCCAGCCCGGCGTGGGCGACCCGGAAATGTCGTATCGGTGTGTTCATGGGCGGTCAGTGCAGGTCGCCGGCCACGCCCGCGTCAGGCAACGACGGCGGGCGTGGGGCGAGCGCGGCTCAGCTGAAGTCCAGCGTCTTTTCGAAGGACTTCAGTTCGTGGCGCGCCATCGCCAGGTTCGAACGGCTGCGGTCCAGCGCCACGTACAGGAACAGCATCGGATTGCTTTCCAGCGGGCGGATCAGGTGGTACTGCGAGCTCAACGTGACCAGGATGTCTTCCAGCGTGTCCGACAGCCCCAGCTGCTGGGCGACGCGACGCTTGGCGCGCACCACTTCGGTGTTGCCGGCCGCAGCCAGTTCCAGGTTGATGTCGCCGCCACCGGTCATGGCCAGCGCCATGCCGCTGTCGCTGTCGACGAGCGCGGCACCGACGAAGCCGGCGAGTGTATTGAGGTTTTCCAGGTTGAGCTTAGACACAGTCGTCCTTTCTTGGGTCGTGCAGAGGGAAACAGGCCAGCAAGGCCTGCAAGGTGAAAAAACAAAGGCGCTACGATCAGGCGGCGCGGGTGCGCAGCGCGGTTTCCAGCTTGGCGGCGCATTCGCGCGCATGGAACAGCAGCACGGCCAGGTTGACCTCCACCGCCGCGACGGCGGTGAGCGTCATCGGCTTGTCCGCGTTGACCCGGATCAGCACGACGTTGCCTTGGCGGGTGCACACGGTGGCGTGTTCGGCTTCGCTGAGCGACAACTCGCGCGATACCGTTTCGCCCAGCGTGAGGAAGGAGTTGGCCATCGCAGCCAAACGACGGCCGTCCACGCCCAGCACCGAATCCTCGGCCACCGCGCGGCCATCGGCGGTGGACAGCAGGAGCAGGGTCAGGCCCGACTCGCGTTCGCGCGCCTGGCGGAAGATGTCTTCGATACGGGACGCATCGTAAAGATGGCGCGCGGGCAGGCTTTCGCCGGTCGCGCTGCGAACGATCTGGTTGATGGCACTGCGCTGCACTGGTTTCCCCCTGGAACCTGGGTCGGCACGACCCAGAGCGATGCTTTTCTATCAACCGCAGAGGGTCGAAAGTGTGAACCGTAGCACAGTATATCTGACCGTTTTCGTAATGGATCTTCACCTTGCAGGCGTGTCAAGTGTTTGACGCCCATGGAATTCTATCGGACCAGACCGATGACGTGGGTGCGGCGGACATCGCGCCTGCTGCACCGCCGCGAGTACACGCCGGGTGCGCTGGCTAGACTGCTTCTTTTGTCCAGAACGAGGTCTCCATGTCGCATCAACCTGTCTCGCTGATTGGCGTGCCTACCGATATCGGCGCCGGCGATCGCGGTGCACGCTTGGGCCCCGAAGCGTTGCGCATTGCCGGCCTGGCCGAAGCATTGATTGCCCGCGGCGTGGACGTGCGTGACCTGGGCAACCTGGATGGACCGCGCAACCCGTGGACTGCGCCGGTGCAGGGCTACCGGCATCTGGACCAGGTGGTGGAATGGAACCGCGTGCTGATGGAGGCCAGCCTGGCCGAGCTGCGCGCCGGTCGCATGCCGATCATGCTCGGCGGTGACCATTGCCTGGGCGTCGGTTCGGTTACCGCCGTGGCGCGCTGGTGCCGCCAACAGGGCAAGCAGCTGCGCCTGTTGTGGCTGGACGCGCACTCGGATTTCAACACCAGCGATGTCACTCCGTCCGGCAACGTCCACGGCATGCCGGTGGCCTGCCTGTGCGGGCTGGGCCCGGATGCATTGACCCGGCTCGGCGGTGACGCCCCGGCGATCCTGCCCTCGCAGGTGCGCCAGATCGGCATCCGCTCGGTGGATCCGGAAGAGAAACGGCTGATCAAGACCCACCGCGTGGACGTGTATGACATGCGCTACATCGACGAGGCCGGCATGAAACGCACCATGGAAGCCGCCCTCGCCGGCATCGACGACAACACCCACCTGCACGTCAGCTTCGACGTCGATTTCCTCGACCCCAGCATCGCCCCCGGGGTGGGCACGACAGTGCCGGGCGGGGTGAACTACCGCGAAGCGCAGCTGGTGATGGAGATGATCGCCGACAGCGGGCGCATGGGGTCGCTGGACATCGTCGAACTCAACCCGCTGCTGGACAACCAGAACGCCACTGCGAAGCTGGCGGTGGACCTGGTGGAGAGCCTGTTCGGCAAGTCCACGCTGATGCGCGATTGAGGTCCAGTTGCGGCGTCCCGCTGGCGCACATGAACCGATCAACTGCTCGTTCACACTCGCTCCACGCGCCGCGCGCCAGATTGCACTTCACGCGGCACGCCCGGGTCGTTCCGGGCGCCGTGACCTGAGAAGGAGAAGTCGATGAAACGCATTCTTTCCGTACTGCTGCTGGCGCTGTGCACTGCTGGTTCGCTGACTGCCTGCAATACCGTTGCCGGAGCCGGCAAGGACATGCAGGGAGCAGGCGAGGCCGTCCACGATACGGCGCAGGACTGCAAGGACGGCAAGTGCTGATCAACGGCTTTCCCGCCGTCTGCACCGCGGCCGCGGTGGTTTTTTAAATCAAACTGGAGAGTCCCTATGAAGCGTGTAATTTCCCTGATGCTGCTGTCGATGTTCTCGGTCGCCATGCTGGCCGGCTGCAATACCGTTGCCGGTGCCGGCAAGGACGTGCAGGGTGCTGGCGAGAAGGTCGAAGACGCCGCCCGCGGCAACTGATCCGCGCAAGCGTTTCAGTGATGAAAAGGCCGGGATTTCCCGGCCTTTTTTGTGCCTGCGCGATGGCATCCGTTCAACGAGATGAGCAGTGGTTTCATCTTTGCTTGACTGCTGCCCAACATCCGATGACGCATGCTGCAGATGCGGTAACACATGACGCACTTCATCAAGAGGCCAACGCACATGAACAAAGACATCATTTCCGGCAAGTGGACCCAGCTCAAGGGCAAGGCCCAGGTGCAGTGGGGCAAGCTTACCGATGACGACTTCGATGTTGCCGAAGGTAACGCGGAATACTTGGCCGGCCGCGTGCAGGAACGTTACGGCATCGCCCGCGACGAAGCGGACAGGCAGGTCAAGGAGTTCGATTCCTCGCTGCGCAAGGACTACCCGGACTTCAAGTAAGTCGGGCGGTTGAAACCGGTAGAAAAACGGGCCTTCGCGGCCCGTTTTTTTATGGGTGATCCAGGCTCAGCGACGCGGCGGGTCGGGCACGTACTGATCGGGAAAGGCTTGCGGCTCGCGCTCGGGGACACGCGCGGGACGATCGAGAACGATCCCACGCGCGCGCAGGTTGCGCGCACTGTCGTAGCGAAGCTGGGTAACCTGGGCCGGAGCGGACGTCGCGCGTTCGAAGGCGGTGTCGCGCACCGCTGAGGCCTCGCGTTCGCCATGTCCCGTGCCCAGCCGCTGCACCGGCGCCGGCGCGGATTCGGCCATCACCCGCGACTCGCTCCTGGCGGCATCCTGGCTCGCGGCCGGGACAGGCGCGGCGCGGCGCGGCGACGTGGCCGGCCGATGCTCCCAGCGCACGGCATTGGCTTGGTTGAACACCGCGATGCCGACCACGCCCAGGTTGTCACCGCGCCCGGTGCGTTCGGCATAACTGTCGCGCGGGCTGCTGAAGACGAACTGCGCCACTTCATCGTTGGACTTCCGCCAGCCGGCGATGTCGGTGGTCTGCCAGGGGTTGAGCACGTAACCGGTCTGGTCGGGAGTGGCCTGCTCGCCGCTGATCGCGTTGATGCCATCCACCGACAGCACCACCAGCACGCGTTGCGGGCTGGCATTGCGCAGGCGCACGCTGTACCGGTGTCCGTGCTCGCCCGGGGTCCAGCGTTGGCCGTCGTGCGCGTACTGCGGCAGCAGCCCGCCGGTATCGCGGTCCAGCAGGGTCAGCAATACCGGTCCACTCGCGATCCGCGAGGGGGGGGGAGTGATCATCGGCGGCGCCGGCCTGAAGCCGGCCAGCAGGGCAACACTCAACAGGGGCAGCAACAGGCGCTTCATCCGGGTTCTCCACGGCGGGGTCTACAGCGCAAACGCCCGAGCGGGGCCGACGGGGTTGGGCCAGCAAGGGTAAACTGCAGCCGTTCACCGAAGGTTTCCCGTCGAGCAGTCATGACCACCCGAGTCCTTACCGGCATCACCCCCTCCGGCACCCCGCACCTGGGCAACTATGTCGGGGCCATCCGTCCCGCCATTGCCGCCAGCCGTGCGCAGGGCATCGAGAGCTTCTTCTTCCTGGCCGACCTGCACAGCCTGATCAAGGCGCAGGAGCCGGCGCGCACCCAGCGTTCCACGCTGGAAATCGCCGCCAGCTGGCTGGCCTGCGGGCTGGATCCGGAACAGGTGTGGTTCTACCGCCAGAGCGACATCCCGGAAACCAACGAACTGATGTGGTTCCTGACCGTGGTCGCCAGCAAGGGCATCCTCAACCGTGCGCATGCCTACAAGGCGGCAATCGACAAGAACGAGGCCGAGGGGCTGGACCCGGACGCCGGCGTGAGCGCCGGGCTGTTCATGTACCCGGTGCTGATGGCCGCCGACATCCTGATCTTCAAGGCCAACCGGGTGCCGGTGGGCCGTGACCAGATCCAGCACATCGAGATGGCCCGCGACTTCGGCCAGCGCTTCAACCACGTCTACGGCAAGGAGTACTTCCCGCTGCCGGAGGTGGTGATCGACGAACAGGTCGCTACGCTGGCAGGCCTGGATGGCCGCAAGATGAGCAAGAGCTACAGCAACACCATTCCGTTGTTCGCCCCGCGCGAAGAGCTGAAAAAGCTGGTGTTCTCCATCCTGACCGATTCGCGTACGCCGGGTGAGCCGAAGGACACCGAAGGCTCGGCCCTGTTCCAGATGTACCAGGCGTTCGCCACCCCGGAACAGACCGCCGGCTTTGCCAGGGCCTTCGCCGAGGGCATCGGCTGGGGCGATGCCAAGCAGCAGTTGTTCGAGCGCATCGATGCCGAACTGTCGCCGCTGCGCGAGCGCTACGAAGCGCTGATGGCCGAACCGGAGAAGATCGAAGCGCTGCTGCGCCGGCGCGGCCAGCAGTTGCGCGAACAGTACGCGGTGCCGCTGCTGAAGGAGCTGCGCCATGCGGTAGGCCTGCGCGACCTGGCCGACGTGCCGAAGGCCGCCGCCGAACTGGCCCGCAGCGCACCGCCGGTGTTCAAGCAGTACCGCGAGAAGGACGGCCGGTTCTACTTCAAGCTCACCGACGGCGAAGGCAGGTTGCTGGTGCAGAGTGCGGGCTTTGATTCACCGCGCGACGCCGGGCAGCTGATCGCCGTGCTCAAGCAGGCCGAACAGGGCGACGCGCTGCAGAGCGAACTGTTCACGCTGGAAGCCGAAGTGGACGCCGTGCTGGCTGCCCTGGCCACCCTGCGCGACGCCGGATAACGCGCGACCCCTTTCAACCGAGGATCTGCTGATGGCCTGGTTGTCGCTGCTGCTGTTCCTGCCCTGGTTCATGCTGCTCGGCGGGCTGTTCTGGTGCTACCCACGCCAGCCGCGTTGCCCGCGGCGGCGTGCCTTCGATGCGGTCGCGCTGCTGCTTGCCCTGGTGTTGAGCGTGCTTTCCATGCACTGGGGTTTCCAGTTGGGTCGGGCCCAGCCCGATGCCGGCCCTGTCTGGCCGCAGGTGCTGGCGGTGCTGTATGCCTACGGCGCGTTCCTGGCGGTGATGGCGGCCGCGCTGCTGCTGCGCCCGCGCTGGCTGCTGCGCGCGCCCTAACGCGGCCCTCGACCAAAGCCGCATCGAACACCTTCGCCCGCGCGCCTACCATGGGCATCTGTCCTTGATCCTGCCAGGTGCGCGTCGATGACCGCCGATCCCAGCATCCAAACCATCGATACCGGATTCCAGCGCGCCGACTTCGACGCGGCCTACCTGGTGGTGGAGAACGGCCGTGCCGCCTTCATCGACTGCGGCACCTCGCTGGCGGTACCGGCGATGCTGCAGGCCCTGGCCGATGCCGGGCTGGAACCGCAGGCGGTGGACTGGCTGCTGCTGACCCACGTGCACCTGGACCACGCCGGTGGCGCCGGCACGCTGATGCAGCACCTGCCCAATGCGCGCGCGGTACTGCATCCGCGCGGTGCGCCGCACATGATCGATCCCGCACGGCTGATCGCCGGTGCCACGGCGGTGTACGGCGAGGAGGAAATCGCGCGCAGCTACGGCCGCATCGAGCCGATTCCGGCAGAGCGGGTGGTGGTGGCTGAAGATGGCCAGCGCATCGACCTGGCCGGGCGCGCGCTGGTGCTGATGCACACGCCCGGCCATGCGCAGCACCATTACTGCGTATGGGACGCACGCAGCCGCAGCTGGTTCACCGGCGATACCTTCGGTCTGTCCTACCGCGAACTGGACAGTGCGCAGGGGGCCTTCATCATCCCCACGTCTTCACCGGTCCAGTTCGATCCCGAGCCGTTGAAGGACTCCATCCGCCGGATGCTGGCTTACCAGCCTGTCGCCATGTACCTCACCCATTACGGGCGGGTGGACGCAGTGGAAGCGCGCGCTGCGGACCTGTTCGAGCAGATCGACGCGATGGTGGCGATCGGGCGCCAGTGCGACGGCCGCCCGGACCGCCATCGCCATCTGCTTGCGGCATTGCGCGCGCTGTACCTGGAACGCGCGCTGGCGCATGGCTGTGCGCTGGACCAGGATGCGGTAGCTGCGGTGCTGGCGATGGACATCGAGCTCAATGCGCAGGGCCTGGCGTGCTGGCTGGACCGCGGACGGCGCTGATCATTCCGCGTCATCGTGCTGTCACGTACACTCGGGGCATCCCTGTTTCCCTGTCCCCCGGTGATCCGTGAACCCGATGCGCGTGCTGTTGTTGTCGTCCTGCCTGTTCGTCGGTGGCCTTGCACATGCGGCCAATGATCTTCCCGGCGGCGGCATCGATCCGCAGGCGCTGTCGCGCCACGTGCGCGTGCTGGCCTCCGATGAGTTCGAAGGCCGCGCACCGGCCAGCGAAGGCGAAGAGCGCACGGTGCAGTACCTGATCGAGCAGTTCCGCAGCTACGGCCTGCAGCCGGGCGGCGTAGACGGCAGCTGGGTGCAGCCGGTGCCGCTGGTGCGCGCGCAGCTGGACGGCGCGGCCACCGCCACGCTGTCGCTGAAGGGCGGCAAGCGCACCCTCGCCAACGGCGCGGACGTGACCCTGCAGAGCCTGCAGCCGCGCGCGCGGGTACAGATCAAGGATGCGCCGCTGGTGTTCATCGGCTATGGCATCGATGCGCCCGAGCGCAGCTGGGACGATTACAAGGGCGTGGACCTGCGCGGCAAGATCGCGGTGGTGCTGATCAACGACGCTGACTTCGAGACCGACGCACCCGGCGCCTTCGATGGCAAGGCGGTGACCTACTACGGCCGCTGGACCTACAAATTCGAAGAGGCCGCGCGCCGTGGTGCCGAAGGCGTGCTGATCGTGCACGAGACCGCGCCGGCGGCCTATGGCTGGGCCACGGTGAAGAGCTCGGGCACCTCGCCGCTGTTCGACATCCAGCGCAGCCAGGACGAAGCCATGGCCCAGCACACGCCACTGCGTGGCTGGATGCAGCGCACCCTGGCCGAGGCGATCTTCGCCGATGCCGGCCTGGACTTCGAGGCGGAAAAGCGCAAGGCGCAGCGCGCCGATTTCAAGCCGGTGCCGCTGGACAACGCCCGCCTGAGTGCTGCCTTCAAGCTCAAGCGTGAAGAGGTGGTCACCCGCAACGTAGTGGCCAAGCTGCCCGGTGCCGAGCACGGCGACGAGGCGGTGATCTTCTCTGCCCACTGGGATGCGTTCGGCATCGGCGAGCCTGATGCGAAGGGGGATCGCGTGCGACGCGGCGCCATCGACAACGCCACCGGCGTGGCCACGGTGCTGGAACTGGGCCGCGTCTTCGCCGCCGGCCCGCAGCCGCAGCGTTCGCTGTATTTCGTCGCGCTGACCGCTGAAGAGAAGGGCCTGCTCGGCGCCAGCTACTACGCCAGGCACCCGCTGGCACCGCTGGAAAAGACGGCCGCAGTGCTGAACATCGAGATGTTCAGCCCGGATGGCGCGACCCGTGACATCGCCTCGTGGGGCAAGGGCCGGGTATCGCTGGAAGGCGACCTGGAGCGCGTGGCAAAGGCCCGCGGCCGCGGCTACAGCCCGGATCCGAACCTGGAAGCGGGCTTCTTCTACCGTGCCGACCACTTCGCGTTCGCCCGCCTGGGCGTACCGGCGATCACCATCGGTCCGGGGCTGGACAAGCTGGACGGTGGCATCGAAGCGGGCCGTGCGCTGCGCGAGAAATACTTCAAGGACTGTTACCACCAGGCCTGCGATGCATGGACCCCGAGCTGGGACCCGGCCGGCCACGCTGCCGATACATTGCTGGTCTATGACCTCGGCCTGGAGCTGGCCAACGGCCGCAGCTGGCCGCAGTGGGAAGAAGGCTCGGAGTTCCGCAAGGCGCGCGACGCCAGCGAAGCGGCACGCCGCTGATCTGGTGGGTGACGACCGTTGGTCGTCACGCCTCTCCCGCAGCCTCAGACCACCGGCGGACCGGGCTGCTTCCAGTGATCGTTTCCCGGCAGCAGCAGGTTCAACGCGATCGCCACCACCGCGCACAGCGCGATGCCCTTCAGGCCGAAATCATCCGGACCGGTGCCGGTGCCGACCAGTACGCCGCCGATACCGAACACCAGCGTTACCGACACGATCACCAGGTTGCGTGCTTCGCCCAGGTCGATCCGGTGGCGGATCAGGGTGTTCATGCCGACTGCGGCGATGGAGCCGAACAGCAGGCACAGGATGCCGCCCATCACCGGTACCGGGATGCTCTGCAGCAGCGCACCGGACTTGCCGATGAAGGCCAGGCTGATGGCGAAGACCGCCGCCCAGGTCATGATCTTCGGGTTGTAATTCCTGGTCAGCATCACCGCGCCGGTGACTTCGGCATAGGTGGTGTTGGGGGGTCCACCGAACAGTCCCGCCGCGGTGGTCGCCACGCCATCGCCGAACAGGGTGCGGTGCAGGCCGGGCTTCTTCAGGTAGTCGCGCCCGGTGACGCTGCCGACGGCGATCACCCCGCCGATGTGTTCGATCGCCGGCGCCAGCGCGACCGGCACGATGAACAGGATCGCCTGCCAGTCGAACGCCGGGGCGGTGAACCGTGGCAGGGCAAACCACGGTGCCGCCGCGATGCGCGCGACATCGACCACGCCGAATGCGAAGGACAGCCCGAAACCCACCAGCACGCCGAACATGATCGGCAGCAGCCGGAACATGCCACGACCGAACACCGCCACCACCAGCGTGGTCAACAGGGCCGGCATCGAAATCAGCATCGCTGTCTGGTACGGAATCAACTGCGCCCCATCGGCGTCCTTGCCCATGGCCATGTTGGCGGCGATCGGCGCCATCGCCAGGCCGATCGAGATGATCACCGGGCCGATCACCACCGGCGGCAGCAGCCGGTCGATGAAACCGGTGCCCTTGATCTTCACCGCCAGGCCCAGGAAGGTGTAGACCAAGCCAGCAGCCATCACCCCGCCCATGGTTTCAGCCAGGCCGAACTGCTGCTTGGCGAGGATGACCGGGGTGATGAAGGCGAAGCTGGAAGCCAGGAACACAGGCACCTGGCGGCCGGTCATCAACTGGAACAGCAGCGTGCCCAGCCCGGCGGTGAACAGCGCCACGTTCGGGTCCAGCCCGGTGATCAGCGGCATCAGTACCAGCGCGCCGAAGGCCACGAACAGCATCTGCGCGCCGGACAGCGCCTGGCGCCAGAGCGGGTCGTTGAATTCATCCTGCATCGTCGGGAGTTCCTGGGTAGGCGCCGGCAACCACTTCGTCGGCAGGGGCGGGGTGGATGATATAGGCCTTGTCCGCGCTCCGCTGGAGACGCGTCGCCAGCATGCGCGGCGCGCCGAAAACAGCATGCCGCGTTCCTGACTGCTGCGCGGCACCGCAAAGGCCTAGAATCCTCCTTCCCCCGCACCCTGGTGGCCCATGGCCGTCGTTCCTGAATCCCCCGCCGCACCGCGTCCCGGTGCCGTCGCCCTGGCGTTGCTGCTGGTCTACGTGGTCTGGGGCTCGACCTACCTGGGCATCGCCAAGGCGCTGCAGGCCGGCGTGCTGCCGCTGACCTCGGTCTCCGGTGCGCGCTTCATCATCGCCGGCAGCCTGATGTACGCCGTGCTTCGGTTGTTCAGGAAGATGCCGCGTCCGACCCTGCGCCAGTGGCGCAACCTGACCATCATGGGCTTCACCATGCTGCTGCTGGGCAACGGCATGGTGGTATTGGCCGAACGTGACGTGTCCTCAGGCCTGGCCGCCACCGCGGTGGCCTCGGTGCCGTTGTGGATGGCGCTGTTCTCGGCGGTGCGCGGCCAGCACGCCAGCCGCGGGGAATGGCTGGGCATTGCCATCGGCTTCCTCGGCGTGGTCTGGCTCAACGCGGGCAGCAGCCTGGCGGCCTCGCCGACCGGTCTGGTGCTGTTGCTGGTGGCACCGGTCGGCTGGGCATTCGGCTCGGTCTGGGTACGTGGCCAGGACCTGCCGGGACCGTTCATGACCGCTGCCGGGCAGATGATCTGCGGCGGCATCCTGCTGGTCATCACCGGACTGGCGGTGGGTGAGCGGCCGACCGCGCTGCCGAGCCTGGACGGCCTGCTGGCGGTGGCTTACCTATGCGTGTTCGGCTCGATCGTGGCCTTCACCGCCTACGTGTGGCTGCTGCACAACGTACGTCCCGCGCTGGCCGGCAGCTATGCCTATGTCAATCCGGTGATCGCCGTGCTGCTCGGCGTACTGCTCAACGGCGAACACTTCGGCTGGCGCGACCTGGTGGCGATGGCGGTGATCCTGTCCGGCGTGCTGGTGCTGGCACTGGCGAGGACGCGCAAGTGAGCGCCATGCCCACCAGCGAGCAGGAGCAGGAACAGCGCCGTGGCTTCGCTGTCACCGCTTTCACCTTCGTGCTGTGGGGACTGGTACCGGTGTACTGGCACCTGCTGCGCGAAGTGCCTTCGTTCCAGATCATCGCCCACCGCATCATCTGGAGCACGGTACTGGTGGTGGGCTGGCTGCTGTTGAGCAGCCGCCTGCGGTGGTGGAAAGCGATTGCCGCGCAGCCGCGTGCGCTGGCCACGCTGGCGGTCAGCAGCCTGGCCATCGCGTTCAACTGGGGCCTGTACATCTGGGCGATCAACGCGGGCCACGTGATCGATACCAGCCTGGGCTACTTCATCAATCCGCTGGTCAGCGTGGTACTGGGCGTGGTGGTGCTGAAGGAACGCCTGCGTCGCCTGCAGTGGCTGGCGGTGGCCTGCGCGGCGGCCGGCGTGGGCTGGCTCACGTGGCAGGCCGGTGCACCGCCATGGATCGCGCTGGGGCTGGCCGGCTCGTTCGGCCTGTATGGCCTGCTGCGCAAACTGATATCGGTCGATCCGGTGGCCGGCCTGGCGGTGGAAAGCCTGTACTTGTTCCTGCCGGCGCTGGGCTTCGCGCTGTGGAGCGAAAACGGCCACGGCGGCGCCTTCTTCGGGGGCTGGGGCTGGCGCAACGACCTGCTGCTGGTCTTCGGCGGCGTGGTCACTGCCGCGCCGTTGATCGGCTTCGCCTACGGCGTGAAGCGCATCGCCCTGTCCACCGTAGGCGTGCTGCAGTTCATCGCGCCCAGCTTGGGCCTGGTGCTGGGCGTGTTCTTCTTCAACGAACCCTTCGATGGCGCACGCGCCACCGGCTTCATCGCGATCTGGATTGGCCTGGGCCTGTTCGTCTTCGACGGCCTGCGCCGCGCCCGCCGCTAGTCAGACCTCGCGCAGGGCGGTGGTGATCGGCAGGCGGGCGGCGCGCAGGGCGGGGAACAGGCCACCGACCAGACCGATGCCCAGCGCCCACTTCAGCCCGCTCCACAGCAGTTCCGGGGAGACGTGGAACTTGAACACCACCGCACTGAAATTGCTGCCGATGGTGGACACGCTGTAGCCGTTGAACAGCAGCCAGGCGATCGCGCAGCCCAGCAGCCCACCCAGCAGGGCCAGCAGCATGGTCTCCAGCATCACCGCGGTCACCACCGGCAGCCCGCGGAAGCCGATCGCGCGCATCGTGGCGATCTCGCGCGCCCGCGTTGCCACGGCGGCATACATGGTGTTGAGCGCACCGAACACGGCGCCGATGGCCATGATGGTGCCGATGACCTTGCCCAGGATGTTGATCAGCGTGGTCAGTCCGCCGCCCTGCTTGCTGTAGTACAGCCGCGTAGTTTCCACCTCCAGCTTCAGGCGCGGGTCGCCGGCGACGGCGGCCTTGAACTGCTCGAAGCCCGGCTTGCCGTCGGTGCGCACCGTCACCGATTGCAGCGAGTCGCGCTGGTAGGTGGTGGCCAGCGTATCCACGTCGGTCCACAGCTCCGAGTCGTGCGCATCGCCGGAAGCGAACACGCCGACCACCGTCCATGCCTGGTTGCCCAGGGTCAGCGTGCTGCCCACGTCCATGTCGCGGAACTGGGTCTTCGCGCCCTGGCCCACCACCATCTCGCGCTTGCCGCTGGCGAACCTGCGGCCTTCGATGATGCGTACGCGATCATGCACCGCCCAGGCCATTTCGCCGACGCCGCGGAACTGCGCGTTGACATCGGTGCCGTCCGAGCGGGACACCAGGTTGACCACCTGCGACAGTTCGGCGGACAGCAGTGCGCGCCCCTTTTCGTCGCGTGCCACGCCGGGCAGGGTGGACAACAGCGGAATCTGGTCGCGGGTGATCACCGAGTTGGTTTCCGCCTGCGAGCCCCCGCGCAGCACGATGGCGGTGGTGTCATCGCCGGTGCTGTTGAGCGTGGACTGGAACCCTGCGCCCATCGCCAGCATCGCCACCAGCACGCCCACCACGCCGGCGATGCCGACCACGATCACCGAGGAGGCGCCCCAGCGTTGCGGCAGGCTGGCGATACCGATGCGGGTGGCAGCCAACGCCAGCCGTCCGCCGCGGGTCAGCACCAGCCACAGCGCGACCAGCACCGCCACGATCAGCACGCCCTGCCACGGCAGCCAGATCCATCCCGCCAGGCCCACCGCCAGCACCACCAGCATCGCGCCGTTGAGCAGCCACTTCTTCAGTGTGTTCTTCATGTGCGGGTCCTCAGCGTCCGGCCAGGGCGTCGACGATCTTCAGCCGCTTGGCGCGCAACGCCGGCAGCAGTCCGACCACGATGCCGATCACGATGATCAGTCCAATGCCCACCAGCCAGGTGGTGGTCGGCACATGCGGTGGCAACAGGCCGCGTGTCTGTGGTGCCAGCACCGGCAGGATGGTCGCCGCCAGGCCCATGCCGATCGCACCGCCCAACCCCACCAGCAGGATCGATTCCACCATCACCAGGGCCAGTACGGTACGGTCCTGGAAGCCGAGCGTCTTCAGCGTGGCCAGTTCCGGGATGCGTTCGCGCACCGCCTGGGCCATGGTGTTGCCGGTCAGCAGCAGCAGGGTGAAGAACACCGCGCCCATGATCGAGGTGACGATCATGCCGATGTCCGCGAACTGCTTGACGAAGGCCTGCTGGAACGCCGATTCGGTCTGCGTCTTGGTTTCGTGGTCGGAGTTGGCCGATATCGCGTCGATGGCCTGGGCCACCCGCGAGGCATGGTCCGGGTTGTCCAGGGTGATGGTGTACCAGCTGACCCGGTTCTTGATGTAGTCGTTGGACTCATCGAAGTACTTCCAGTTCATCATCAGCTGCCGCTCCTCGTTCCCGGCCACTGCGCGGTCCTTGGAGCGGAACGTGCCGACCATTTCCAGCGGCCAGTCGTTGCTGCCGCCGCGCGGGAAGATGGTGGCCTGCAACGGGATGGTGTCGCCGATCTTCCAGCCGAAATCCTTGGCCAGCGACTCGCCGACGATGGCGCCGGTGCGGGTATCCTGCCAGCGCTTGAGCTGGTCCGGGGCGACCTCGAGTTCGCCGTAGACGTCGAAGTAGTTCGGTGCTACCGAGAAGTTCGGGAAGAAGTCCTTGGGGTCGCGGTAGATGCCACCGAACCACATGCCGTAGGTGACGTCGCGCACGCCGGCTACCTGGCGGATCTGCGCTTCCAGGCGGATCGGCAGCGACTGGGTGATCGACAGCCGCGAGGCGGTGATCAACCGGTTGGCGCCTTCCACGCTGCCACCGGACATGAAGGCCACGCGCACCGAATCGAGCATGCCGAACAGCAGGAACGCGGCCACCACCGACAGCAGGGTCAGCAGGGTGCGGGTGCGGCTGCGGAACAGCTGCGCCCACACCAGGGAGAAATACTTCATCGCCGTGCCCTCGGTCAGTGCGCCAGCGGCGCGTCGGCAAGTTCGCCCTTGTCCAGGTGCACCGTATGGGTCGCGTACTCGGCGGCCTTCGGGTCGTGGGTCACCATGATGATGGTCTTGCCGTGTTCACGGTTGAGCTGCTGCAGCAGCTGCAGGATCTCTTCGGCGGACTGGCGGTCCAGGTCGCCGGTCGGCTCATCGCAGATCAGGAAGGTGGGATCGGAAACAATCGCGCGGGCGATTGCCACGCGCTGCTGCTGGCCGCCGGACAGTTCGTTGGGCCGGTGGCTGCGGCGGTCGGCCAGGCCGACCAGGGTCAGCGCGATCTCTGCGTTGCGCTTGCGCTGCGCAGCACCCAGGTGGGTCAACAGCAGCGGCAGTTCGACGTTCTTCTGTGCTGTCAGCATGGGCATCAGGTTGTAGAACTGGAACACGAAGCCAACGTGGTGGCTGCGCCAGGTGGACAGCTGGCCGCCGCTCATCTGGTCGATGCGCTCGCCTTCGATGGTGATCTCGCCGCCGCTGGGCGAGTCCAGTCCACCGATCAGGTTCAGCAGGGTGGTCTTGCCGGAACCGGAGGGCCCCATCAACGCCACGAAGTCGCCCTTCTCGATGTCCAGGTCGATGCCGTGCAGCACCTTCACCTGCTCCGGGCCCCGCTGGTAGGTCTTGGTGATGCTGCGCAATGAAACCAGGGTCGACATGCCGATTCTCCGAATGCGTTTGGTGACGGCCGCTGGCCGTCAGACAGAAAACCTACGGTTGTTCCTTCACCTTGCTGCCATCGCGCAACGTATCTGCTGGGCCGGTCACCACAAGCTCACCCGGGCGGACGCCCTGCAGCAGTTGTCGATCCGTATTCAACGCCAGGCCTGGCTTCACGCTGCGCTGCTGCACGGCATCGTCCACCAGCACGAACACCACGCTGCCACCCTCGCGTTCCACCACGGCATTGGCCGGCACCCGCACGCCCTGCGGCTTCGCCGCTGCATCGGCCCTGGGTTGTTCCAGGAAGCTCACCCGCACGCCCATTTCCGGCACGATCCGCGGGTCGCGGGTCTTGATCGCCACGCGCACCTTCACCGTGGCCTTGCCGCGGTCGGCGGTGGGAACGATGGCGATAACCTCGGCCGGGATTTTCCAGTCGGGATAGGCGTTGAGCGTGGCTTCCACCGGCATCTTCGGCTGTACGCGGCCGATGAACGCCTCGCCGACATCGACTTCGATCTCCAGCGAATCCATGTCCACGATGGTGCCGATGCCGGTGCGGGTGAATCCGCCGCCGGCCGACAGCGGCGAGACGATCTCGCCCGGCTGCGCGGCCTTGGCAGTGACCACGCCGGAGAACGGGGCGCGGACGATGTTGTTGTCCACGCCCAGGTCGGCGATCGCCAGTTGGTTGCCGGCCACCTGCACGTTGCGCCGGGCGGTATCCAGCTGCGCACGCAGGCTGTCACGCTGGGCCACGGCCTGGTCGAACTGCGAGCGCGATACGAGCTGCTGGCCGACCAGCGCCTGCAGCCGGGTCGCCTCGGCATCGGCCTGGGTGAGCTGGGCCTGCAGGCCGGCGACCTGGCTGCGCGCGGCCTGCACCTGCGAAGCATAGAGATCGCGCTGGGCGCCGGCATCGATCGGGTCCAGCGTGGCCATGACCTGGCCCTCTTCGACCCGCATGCCTTCTTCAATCATGACTTCGCGCACCTTGCCGGTGATCTTGGCCGATACGGTCGCCATGCGCCGGGCCACCACGTAGCCGCTGGCATCGAGCACCGATGCGCTGCTGCCTGCCTCGCCCAGTGCCACCGCGGGTGCGGTCTGCACTTCGATGGCCTGCGGACGCAGCCGCCATGCCGCGATGGCGGCGGCGAACAGCACCACCACGATGATCACGATCCACAGCCAACGGCGGCTGCCCGGAGCGGGCGGCGGCGTCTTGCGGTCGATGCGAAGTTCCTTCAACAGTTCAGCAGAGGCGTTCATAGGGACCATGACGATGGATCGAGCGGAGTGTGACCCCAACACCGACCGGGGGCAAACCGGGTTCCGGCGTCGGCAAGGATGCACGCTTGGTACCGGAAACGGGCAGTGACAGCTGTCACCCTCTGCTGCTGACGTGCGCCAGTGCGTGTACGCTGCGACCTGCCGCACACTGGCCACCTCTTTCCCGGGAGTTCGCGATGCACCTCGATGCCCCTCCACTTGCGGTCCTTGAGCAGGTGCACGTGCGATATCGCAACGTGCAGGCGCTGGCTGGAGTCAGCCTGCAGGTACAGGGAAGCGAAGTGCTGGCCCTGCTCGGTCGCAACGGCGCCGGCAAGAGCACGGCCATCGCAGTGCTGCTTGGGCTGCGGCGGCCGGACAGCGGACAGGTGCAGCTGCTCGGTGGCGATCCGCAACACCGTGCCCAGCGCGAGCAGGTCGGGGTGATGCTGCAGAGCACCGCGCTGCCGCCGAACCTGCGGGTCGGTGAGCTGGTGGAGCAGTTCCAGGCCAGCTACCCGCGGCCTCGCCCGCTGGCCGAATGCCTTGCCATCGCCGGTGTCCGAGACCTGCGGGAGCGGCCCTACGGCGCGCTGTCCGGCGGCCAGCAGCGGCGCGTGCAGTTCGCCATCGCCGTGTGCGGCGGTCCGCGCCTGCTGTTCCTTGATGAGCCGACCACCGGCCTGGACATCGAGGCCCGGCAGGCCATCTGGGACGCCATCGCGACGCTGCGCCAGGAAGGATGCGGCATCGTGCTGACCACCCATTACCTGGAAGAAGCCGAAGCGCTCGCCGGGCGCGTGGTGGTCATGGAACGGGGGCAGGTACTGGCCGATGGCCCACTGGCGACGTTCCTGCCGCAGCTGGCTCCGCGGCGGATCCGATGCCGCAGCCGGCTGGACGTGGCCCACGTGCGCGGTTGGGAGGGCGTCATCGATGCCCGCCGCGAAGGCGACCACCTGCAGCTGCTGGCCGAACCGGCCGAGGCGGTGGTGGCCCGCCTGCTTGCCGAAGATCCCCAGCTGCGCGAGCTGGACGTGCGCGGCGGGGGACTGGCCGAAGCATTCGTTGAAATGACCCGGGAGGCCGCATGAGCCTGCCCCGGGCCGACAGCGAAGCAGTGCGCCGTCCGGTGGCGCGGCGGCTCGCACCGTACGTCGCCGAGTTGAAGGCCGAGCTGCGGCGCACCTGGCGCACGCCGGCCTTCGTGCTGCCCTGTCTGCTGTTCCCGGTGCTGTTCTACCTGATGTTCGGCGTGCTGCTGGGGCGTGGCGAAGCGGGGCGCTACCTGCTCGCTACCTACTGCATCTTCGGCGCCATGGGGCCTGCCCTGTTCGGTTTCGGCGTACAGCTGGCCGTGGACCGGGCCAGTGGCCTGCTGACCCTCAAGCGCGCCCTGCCGGTTCCGCCGCTGGCCCCCATGCTGGCCCGGCTGCTGATGGCCCTGATCTTCGCCGTGGTCGTGGCGGCCTTGCTGATCATCGCCGCGCACGCGGTGGGCGAGGTCGTGCTGACCCCCTCGCAGATGGCTGGCCTGATCGGCGTTTCGGCGCTGGTCGCACTGCCGCTGGGCGCGGTCGGCCTGCTGATCGGCAGCCATGTCGGTGCCGATGCGGCACCGGCGATGGTGAACCTGTTCTATCTGCCCCTGGCGCTGCTGTCGGGCCTGTGGGTACCGCTGTCGATGCTCCCGGACGTGTTCACCCGGCTCGCTCCGCTCTGGCCGACCTGGCATGCGGCCCAGCTGGCGTTGCATACCATCGACGAGCCGGCCAGCGGCAGCATGCCGGTGCACGTGGGGGTGCTGGCCCTGGTGACGGTGATCGGCGCGCTGCTGGCGACCCGTCGCCTGCGCCGCATCGGCTGAGTCCATGATCGCCCGCGCCCGCCGCCTGCTGGAATCCACCGTGCTGTCCAAGGGGTTTGCCACCCTGCTGCGCCCCGCGCCGGATTCCGCTGCAGCCGACCATCGGCGGCGCGGCCAGTCCGGCTGGAGTGATTACGTCCACCTGCTGTGGACCTCATGGGTGTTCCTGACGCCGCTGTTCGGTGGCGGGTATACCGCGCGCTGGGCGCTGCTGACCCTGCTCAGCTATCCCACCTTCCTGTTCCTGTACGCGCGCGCGATGCTGGCGCCGCGCCACCATGCACCGCGCTATGCGCTGGCGATGGTGGTGATGAGCCTGGTGCTGGTGCCGTGGTATCCGTCTGGCATCAGTTATTTCGTGTTCGGCTGCGTGATGCTTCACGTGTGCCGCAACGGCAGCACCTGGCGCTATCTGTTGCAGTTGCTGCTGCTCAATGCGGTGTATGTCAGCACCGCGTGGCTTGCGGGCTGGGCCTGGCAGAACCTGGTCTGGATTCCCTTCATGTCGGTGGTGATCGGCCTGATATCGAACATGGAGGCGGTCAACAAGGACCGCGACGCACAGCTGCAGCTGTCACAGGATGAGGTGCGCCGGCTGGCGGCCACGGCCGAGCGCGAGCGCATCGGCCGCGACCTGCATGACCTGCTCGGGCACACGCTGTCACTGATCACGTTGAAGCTGGAGCTGTCGCGCAAGCTGTATGACCGCGGCGATGCGCGTGCACGGCAGGAGATCGGCGAAGCGGAAGACATCGCGCGGCAGGCGCTGGCGCAGGTCCGCAGTGCGGTCACCGGTTTCCGCTCCAGCGACCTTGCCGGTGAGCTTGCCTCGGCCCGGCTGCTGCTGGAATGCCAGCAGGTCCACCTGGACTACCAGCCGCCGCCGCCGATGCCGCTGGAGATCGAGCGCGCGCTGGCGCTGGTGCTGCGCGAGGCGGTGACCAACATCGCCCGCCACGCGCTTGCGGGCAATGCCCAGGTGCACTTCGAACGCGACGGCCATGCCCTGATGATGCAGGTCCGCGACAACGGCCGTGGCGGCGTGACCACCGAAGGCAACGGCCTGGCTGGAATGCGCGAACGCATCGCCGCACTGCGCGGTACGCTGCAACTGGAGCCGCTGCCGCAGGGCGGCACCTGCATCACCGTGCGCGTGCCGATGCCGGCCGTATCGACGCCCAGGGACCGGGCGCCGGATCCATTGCCTGCCAGCCTGCTGAAGGGAACCCCATGATCCGGATCGTGCTGGCCGAAGACCAGGCCATGGTGCGTGGCGCGTTGTCGGCGCTGCTGGGGCTGGAGCCGGACATCGAGGTGCTGGGCACCGCAGCCGACGGCGAAGCGGCGTGGCGATTGCTGCAGCAGGTGCGGCCGGACATCCTGGTCACCGACATCGAAATGCCCGGGCTGACCGGGCTGGAACTGGCGCAGCGGATTGCGCGGCAGCAACTGCCGATCAAGGTGGTGATCGTCACGACCTTCGCCCGTACCGGCTTCCTGCGCCGCGCCCTGGACGCGGGCGTCCTCGGTTACCTGCTCAAGGACGCGCCGGCCGACCACCTGGCCGATGCCCTGCGCCGCGTGCAACGGGGCGCCCGCGCCATCGACCCGCAACTGGCACTGGACGCCTGGTCGCAGGCCGATCCGTTGACCGACCGCGAGCGCCGCGTGCTGCGCCTGGCAGGCGAAGGAAAGACGGCCGGGGAGATCGCCACCGAGCTTGGCCTGTCGCATGGCACGGTGCGCAATTACCTGTCCGAATGCATCGGCAAGCTGGGCGTGGCCAACCGCATCGAAGCTTACCGGCTGGCCCGCCAGAAGGGCTGGCTCTGACGCTGGCTACTTCTTCGCCATCGACTCGAACACACCATCGCGGCGCACCCAGGCGTGGTAAAGCGCAGCACCCAGGTGCATCAGCACGGTGGCGAACAGCACATAGGCCAGCAGGCTGTGGGCGCTGCGCAGCGCGGTATACAGCGCTGCCGAATGCGGGGCGATCGGGGGCAGGTTGAAGCCGCTCCACAGCACGATCGGATAGCCGCCGGCGGACAGCATCGACCACCCCAGCAGCGGCATCGCCAGCATCAACGCATACAGCAGCCAGTGCGACGCCTTCGCGGCCAGCGCCTGCCACCACGGCAGATCGGCCGGCAGCGGCGGTGGCCGGTGGCGCAGGCGGTTGTACAGGCGCAGCAGCACCAGCAGCCCGATGGCGATGCCCAGCGGACGGTGGATGTCCACCAGGGTCGGCCGCAGGTGCAACGAGGCCATCATGGTCACGCCGATGAACAGCATCGCCAGGATCATCACGGCCATCGTCCAGTGCAGCACGCGGGCCAACAGGTTGAAATGGCCGGTCGTGCGATTCGGTGCGTTCATTTCGATACCCCTGCGCCATCGCCGGCTTCGCCACGCGCGGTCTCGCGTTCGCGGCGGTTGAACGAATGCGAGTACACCGCCGAGCGTGCCGCCAGCACCGCATCGTCGCTGCCGCTGATTCCATCGGGCAGGATCAGCGGATCGAAGTTGAGGTCGTTGCAGGGCCCCCCGGCCTGCGGCTGCATATGCGCCAGCGACAGCACGCCGGCCTGCACACGGGGGCGTCCGGCGGGCCACGGGGTGGAGGGATCTTCCACCACGTCGCCGGGTCCTGCCAGGGTCACTACCAGGTTCCAGCGCACCGGCCCGCTGGCCAGCCGCGTGGCGAACTCGTCGGCCAGATGGTCCAGACCGGCACCGGCGCGCGCCGTTTCGTCCAGCACCTCGACCGCAGCCTGCGGTTCCCAGCTCCAGCGCACCGCCTGGCGGGTGCCGTCGGCGGCGGTGAACCAGAAGCTGTTGACGCTGTTGAACTGCGTGTTGGCCCAGCTGGTGGTCCACGGCGCGGTCTTTGCCCACTGCTGGAAGGCGCGCGCGCTGGGATACTTCTGCAGCACGGCGGCCATCTTCGCCGGGTCCGGCTTGCCGCTGGACGGGTCGGGCAGCTGCGCCTGCGTCTGTTCCAGGAAGGCCTCCGGGCTGGGCACGGCGAAGAACGGGAAGCTGTTCATCGCCATCCGCCATTCCTGCCCGTTGTCACTGACCAGCTGCAGGGCGATGCTGCGCACCCGTGCCTGCGCATCGGCACCGTGCGGATCGCCGCCGCCGATCGACAACCGCCCCAGCACCGGCACCCGTTCCTGGTGGAACACCTGGGCGCGGGACAGCGCCGCACCCTGCGGCGTGGGTTCGAACCAGCCACTCACACACACGCCCTTGCTATGCGCGCGGCGGAAGCCGGGATGCGCCGGGCCGGTGGCTTCGATGGTGTCGGTGAAGCGCTGCGCCGTGGGCCGATCACGACCAATCCAGCCGGCCAGCCATGCAAAGGCCAGCGCGATCAGGCCCACGATCAACGCAATCAGCGCGATCCAGGGCAGCGGCGAATGCGGCCGTGGGCCGCGCGATAAGCCGCCTTTGCGGGTGAAGCGGAACAAGGGCATCGACGGTTCCTGCCTGGCATGGAAATGCGCGGTGCCCACATCCTAAGCAAAAAAGGGGACGGAGGGGATTAAGTCGCAAACGACCCTATCTGGTCACCCGCGACTTAAATCCCCTCCGTCCCCTTTTTCAGGAGTCAGGCGTAGCGTGTTTTCAGCATGGCCCAGGCCGAACGCAGGGCCAGGGCTTCGCCGCCGGCGGGGCGGCCGGGGCGTTCGCCGTCGTTCCAGGCATACACGTCCAGGTGGGCCCAGCGCTGGCCGTCGGCCAGGAAGCGTTCCAGGTACAGCGCTGCGGTGACCGCGCCACCCATCCGCGAACCGGCATTGGCCAGGTCGGCGACGCCGCTGTGGAGGTAACGCAGGTACGGCCGCCACAACGGCATCCGCCACACCGGGTCACGGGTCTGCTCGCCGGCCTGCAGCCACTGCTGGGCCACCGTGTCATCGTTGCTGAACAGCGCCGGCAGGTCCGGGCCCAGCGCGATGCGTGCCGCGCCGGTGAGGGTGGCGAAGTCCAGCACCAGGTCCGGCTGCTGTTCACTGGCGAAGGTCAGGGCATCACCCAGGATCACCCGGCCTTCGGCGTCGGTGTTGTCGATCTCCACGCTCAGGCCCTTGCGGGTGGCGATCACTTCGCCCGGACGGAATGCATCCGGGCCGATCGCGTTTTCCACCGCTGGCACCAGCAGCGTCAGCCGCACCGGCAGGGCCTGGGCCATCACCAGCCCGGCCAGCGCCAGCGCATGTGCCGCCCCACCCATGTCCTTCTTCATGTTGCGCATGCCGTCGGCCGGCTTGATGTCCAGCCCGCCGGTATCGAAGCACACGCCCTTGCCGACCAGCACCAGCGACGGATCGGTGTCCTTGCCCCAGCGCAGCACGATCAGCCGCGGCGCACGGTGGGAGGCACGGCCCACCGCGTGGATGGCCGGGAAATCCTGCTCCAGCAGCGCCTCACCGGTGATCGCCTCGAGCTGCGCGCCATGTGCGTTCGCCAGTGCGCGCGCGGCGTCTTCCAGCTGCTGCGGCCCCATGTCTTCGGCGGGCGTGTTGACCCAGTCGCGCACGCGCAGGCTGGCGGCGACCAGCGCGGCCACCTCGGCCGACGGGCTGGCCAGCAGCTGGGCCGGTGCACGATTGCGCGCCTTGTAGCGGTCGAAGCGGTAACTGCCCAGTCCCCAGCCCAGCTGCAGCAGGTCCTGTTGCGCCGGTTCCAGTGCGGTGGCCACCTTCCACACGGTGCCTTCGGGCAGCGCGTGCGGTGCATGGGCATAGCTGTACGCATCGCCTGCATCGCCGATCCCGATCACCGCACCGGCAATGCCGTTTTCGCCCGGCAGCAGTGCCACGCTGTGGCCGCTGGCGGTGAAATTCTGCGACTGCAGCCACGCCTGCAGCGTGGGTGGCTGGGCGGCATTCCATGCCATGAACTGCGCCCGGTCCAGCACGTGCAGCGGCAGTGCCTGGTCGGAGGTGGCAACGAAACCGGTGATCTCGGTCATGGGGTCAGGCGCTCCTGGTTGCGCTGGCGGCGGGGTTGGCATCAAGCCAGTCGGCCAGCCCGGTGAGGGTGTCGAACTGCAGGTCGGGCTGCAGCGAAGGATGGTTCCAGCGGGCCGCTTCGCGGTTGATCCAGCAGCCGCGCAGGCCGGCGGACATCGCCCCGGCCACGTCCATTTCAATGTGGTCGCCCACGTGCAGCACGTGCTCCGGTGCAACACCGAGGCGCTCGCAGGCGGCATGGAAGATGCTGGCGACCGGCTTTGCCGCACCGTGTTCGCGGGCTCCCAGCTGGAAGGCGAACAAGTGCGCCACGCCGATCCGTTCCAGGTCGGCGTTGCCATTGCTCAGCGCCGCCACCGGCACCCGGGCGGCGATGCGCTGCAGGGCATCCAGCGCATCGGGGTAGTACTCCACCTGGTTGCGCGCGGCGAAGAAGGCTTCGTAAGCGGGCTCCAACAGGGCCGCATCGGCGCCGCTGTCCTGCAGCGCCTGCTGCAGTGCCAGCCGGCGCAGCGCACTCAGGTCATGGTGCAGGTGGGGATTGTCGAGGTAGGCGCGCTCGCGCAGTTCACGCATCGCGGCCTGCGGAAACATCGCGGCCGTGGCGGGACTGTGCTGCAGCATCCAGTCGTGCAGGACCTGCTCGATGCGTGCGCCGATCGGAGCGAAGGGCCACAGGGTGTCGTCGAGGTCGAGGGTGATGGCTTGGATGGGGAAGTTCACCCGGTCATTCTACGCCCGTCGCTATCGGCTTTCATTCCAGCAGCCGCGACCAGCCCTGCATGCCCTCCAGTCGTGCCAGCACCAGCTTGACGCAGACCAGCAGCGGCACCGCCAGCAGCAGGCCGACGAAGCCCCACAGCCAGCCGAAGATCATCAGCGCCAGGATCAGCACCAGCGGCGAAAGTTTCATCCGTCGGCCCAGCACGATCGGGGTGATCAGCTGGCCCTCCAGCGCGTGCAGGGCCAGGTAGCAGGCGGCCGGCAGGATCGCCTTGAGCGGATCCGGGAATTCGACGAAGCCGACCAGCAGCATCAGCGCCACGCCGATCAGCGGACCCACGTACGGGGCAAAGTTGAGCAGTGCGGCCATCGTGCCCCACAGCAGGGCATCCTGCATTTCCAGGCCCAGCAGCATCAGCGTGCCGGCGAACACCAGGCCCACCAGGCTGTTGATCACGGTGATGGTCAGCACATAGCGCGACACTTCGCGTTCGATCGAACGCAGGATATCGGTGGTGAAGCGCTGTTGCTGGCGGCTGGGGAACAAGGCAATGGCATGCCGCTGCAGGTCCTGGCCGTAGATCATGAAGAACAGCGTCAGCAGCACCACCGCCAGCACCGAGGCGAGCAGGCGCGGGGCCTGGGTGATCGCCCGGTACGGGTCATCCAGCTGGGTGCGCACCACCTCCACGCGGCGGTTGCCTTCACCGGCGGCCACGCGTGCGAAGTTCTCGGCGGCCTGGTTGGCCTGCTGCACCGGTTTGGTCAGGTTCTGCACCTGGCGGCCGATCTTGCGCAGCTGCTGCGGGGCTTCCTGCGCCCACTCCATGGTCGGCACGACCAGTTGCACGGCCAGTGCAGTGGTGGCACCCAGGCCGACCACGATCACCAGGATGGCACCGAGCGCGCGCGGTACCCAGATGCGTTCCAGCATGCGCAGGATGGGGTTGCCCACCAATGCGAAGAACATCGCCAACAGGATCGGCAGCACCACCGGCTGCGCCGCCCACAGCGTGAATGCCACGGCGAGCGTTGCCAGCACGACCAATGACACCGGCGCGCGGGGGCGCGCGGGCAGTGGCGCGGACGCGATCGGTTCGACGGGGACGCTGGAAAGGGACTCGCTCATCGTCGCACCGACAGGGGAAAAGTTGCCCATTATCTGCCCGCCGCGATCAACGCGGCGGGTTCACCGTGTCAACGCTCGGACAATTCCGTAGCGGCTTCGGCCGGGCGGGGACCGTTGGCGTCCTGTGGTTGCTGGCGGCCCGGGCCGGCCTGCGGCGCAGGGGACCGCTGCACGGATGCCGCGGCCGCCGCGCCAGCGGCCGCACCCGCAGCAGCGGCTGCCCCGGGACTGACTGCATCATCGACTTTGTCGGCGGCAGCATCGGCCTGCTCGGCGGCATCGTCTGCCGCACCGGCCGCGTGCGCGGCCATCGCCGAAGCGAACGCGGCCTGGCCACTGGCCAGCAGGTTGGAGACCGAGCCGATCATCTGCAGCCAGCGTGCGCCATTGATCTTGCCGGGCACTTCCAGCTTGCCGACCACGAAGCCGCTGGCCACGCCGGCAATGATGATGCGCAGCGGCGACCAGCCACTGCGCCACACCTGGCTGAGCACGCCCCAGTTGTCCTGGGTATCGGCCAGCCGTACCGCAACCACCTGTTCGCAGCGCTTCACCCGGCTGCGCAATACGCTGAACTTCATGGCTTGCCCTCCGGAATCTTGACGCCGGCGTCGGGGTCTTCTTCATCGCCGGGCTCGTCGAACAGGCCCAGCTTGGACAGCTGTCGGCGGGTGGAATGCATGCCGGTGTGGTGGAAGAAGTAGGACACCCGCCACGCGGCCAGGCCGGTTGTCGCCAGGCTCAGCAGTGAAGTGATCAGCAGCGCATGCAGCCAGGACATGCCCCAGCTCTGCAGCAGGGCGATCAACGTGGCCGCCATCAGCAGCCACGCCGACGCGCCGAACACGATCGCCACCCCCGCCCACGCGAGGGCACGGCCGAAGGCACTGCGTGCCAGGGCAAAATCCGCTGACGCCAACCGACGCAGCGAACGGAACGAATGCTTTGCGGCATCCACCGTTGCGCGGCTGGCCTGGCTGACCTGCCGGATGCTCTCATCCAGCGGCGGGGTAGCCGCTGGATCAGGCCCGTTGGCGGTGTTGTCGCTTTCGCTCACGCCGCGGCTTACTTGTCGCCGCCGCTACGGGCCAGCTTGGCGATCAGCCAGCCGGCAGCGAAGGCGACGCCGAACGAAGCGAGGGGACGCTCGCGGATCAGTTCAGCGGCGCTGTCGACCAGGTCCTTGCCCTTGTCCATCAGTGCATCGACCTGTTCCTTGGCAGCGGCACCGCCGAACTCGGCAGCAGCCAGGCCGGACAGGGCGGTATCGGACAGTTCAGCCTTGACGTTGGCCTTGCCGATCCGCAGTTCATCGCCGGCCGCACCCGTGGCACCCTTGATGGCGCTGCCAGCCGCGTTGGCGGCCGACTTCAGGTGGGTGGAGGCTTCGCCCAGGTGGTCCTTCAGGTTTTCGGTGTTGGTGGGGCTCATCGCAATCTCCTGCTTCAGTGAATAAGGCGGCCGCCATCCCGACATGCGGGATGGCCACGGACGACATGGATACCATCGCCCGGGTATAGGGGGCGTTACGGTACGTCATGCCGTCAGCGCATGACCAACTGCCCCCTGGCATTGCCCCGCACGATGCGCAGCACCAGTTGCTGCGGAGGCTGCTGGAAATTGGCCCGCCAGCTGGCGAGGTCGGCGAACTCACCTGCGCTGGCCTCGGTCACGATGTCGCCTTTGGCAAGGCCGGAAGCGGCGGCGCGGCTGCCGCGGGTGACCTCGTTGACCATCACGCCGCTGAGCCCGGACTGGCGCAGCGACTCGGGCAGGTCAACGAAGGTGGCACCGCCCAGGCGCGGATCCAGCGTGTCCCCGCTGATCGCGCGTGCCTGCTCCTTCAGGGTGGCCTTGACCTGCACCGGCTTGCCATCGCGACGCAGTCCCAGGGTCATCGTGCTGCCGACCGCCGCGAGTCCTTCGATGTTGTGCAGCGCCTGCGCGCTGTCCACGCGTTGGCCGTTGGCGGTCACCACCACGTCGCCGGCACGCACGCCGGCCGCCGCTGCCGCCGATCCCGCCAGCACCCGGGTGACCAGCGCACCACGCGCCTCGCTCAGGCCCAGGCCCTGCGCCAGCTGCGGGGTCAGGTTCTGGCTTTCGATGCCCAGCGTGCCGCGCACCACCACCCCATGCTTGACCAGCTGGTCGACCACGTTGCGCGCCAGGTTGGACGGAATGGCCAGGCCCAGGCCGATGTTGCCGGCCATGCTGCCCTGCGGGTTGAAGCTGGCGGTGTTGATGCCCACCAGCTGCCCCTGCAGGTTGACCAGCGCGCCGCCGGAGTTGCCGGGGTTGATCGATGCATCGGTCTGGATGAAGTTCTGGTAGCCAAGCCCGCGGATGCCGCTGCGGCCGACGGCCGACACGATGCCCGAGGTCACGGTCTGGGTGAAACCGAATGGATTGCCGATGGCGACCACGAAGTCACCTACGCGCAGCTGGTCGCTGTTGCCGAGGGTGATGCCGGTCAGGCCCTGCGCGGGGATGCGGATCAGCGCGATGTCGGTGTCCGCATCCGAGCCGAGGAATTCGGCTTTCACCGTGCGCCCGTCGGACAGGGTGACCTGCACGTCGTCGGCGTTGTCGATGACGTGGTGGTTGGTCAGTACCAGGCCCTCGGCGGCGTCGATGATCACGCCCGAACCCAGCGATTCGTTGATGCGTTCCTGCGGTACGTCCGGGAACAGGCGGCGGAAGAACGGGTCTTCGAAAAACGGATTGCGCACGCGCACCACCTGCTTGGTGTTGACGCTGACCACGGCTGGGGTGACCTTCTCCAGCATCGGTGCCAGCGAGGGAACCGGCTGCCCGGCGACCGCAGCGGGCAGCGCGCTGGTGGCCGGGATGGTGATCGGCGCCGGCGCTGCTTCGGCGCGGTTGTCCAGGTGTGCATTGATGCCGCTGGCGACGAAGCCGCCGAAGGCTGCGGCCAGTGCGAGCGTAAGCAGGGTCGGAATCGGTCGCATGGGAATCGGTGTCCGGGCAGGAAGGTGGAGTAGGGCGCGCTCGATGCTGCAGGCGAGGCCCGCAGGGAGCTGCGGCAGGGCCGCAGAAGTGTCTCCCGCGCTGGATAAACATGCCATGAAAGATGCGGTCCGGCACATGGAAAGTTGCGCAGTTCCGCGCAAACTCCGCTGCCGGTGTCGTATCGGCAAGCGGTCCTGCAGGATCGCGGCGGCTGCCCACGATGACGCCCGCCGTGCAGGACGCCTGGCGCCAAACCACTTGAAAACGCAGGTTTTCGAGTTGCCATGCGCGTCGATGGTCGTGCCTGGTCGCAGCCATCGTGGTGGCGCGCGCTTGCGCCTGCGCAGTTTCCCGTTCCACGATGCACCCTGCCGGTATAGCATCGCCTCCGTTTTGACATTCCAGCCCCTCAGGAGGGCAAATCATGAGCAACGGTAATGGTGTGACGACGACATTGAGCGAGACCGTCGAGACTGTAAAGGAAGCTGCAACCAACGTTGGCGAGACCATCGCCCACACCGCCGAAGACGCCGTGGCTGCGGTCAAGACCACCGCCAAGCGCGTGCGCAAGGCCGCCACCACCCGCGTGGATGCCGCCAGGAACGCCGTTGCCAAGGTCGAGAAGACCGTCGCCAAGCAGGCTGACAAGGCCGCCAGGTCGGTGGGCAAGTCGATCTCCAAGGCCAAGCAGAAGCTGGAAGCCGCCAAGCAGAACGCACAGGCCGAATCGGCCGCGCTGAAGAAGGTCGTCGCCAAGAAGAAGGCCGCCGCCACCAAGACCGTTGCCAAGAAGGCTGCCGCAGTGAAGAAGACCGCAACCAAGAAAGCTGCCGTAGCCAAGAAGCCCGTCGCCAAGAAGGTTGCCGTGGCCAAGAAGACCGCGACCAAGAAGGCCGCTGTTGCCAAGAAGACCGTCGGCAAGAAGGCCGCAGTTGCCAAGAAAACCGTCGGCAAGAAGGCCGCTGTTGCCAAGAAGACCGTCGGCAAGAAGACCGCGGTTGCCAAGAAGACCGTCGGCAAGAAGGCCGCGGTGGCCAAGAAGGCCGTCGGCAAGAAGGCCGCTGTTGCCAAGAAGACCGTCGGCAAGAAGGCCGCGGTTGCCAAGAAGACCGTCGGCAAGAAGGCCGCGGTTGCCAAGAAAACCGTCGGCAAGAAGACCGCGGTTGCCAAGAAGGCCGTCGGCAAGAAGACCGCGGTTGCCAAGAAGACCGTCGGCAAGAAGACCGCCGTTGCCAAGAAGGCCGTCGGCAAGAAGACCGCCGTCGCCAGGAAGGCCGTCGGCAAGAAGACCGCGGTTACCAAGAAGACCGTGGCCAAGAAGTCGGCTGTCGCCCGCAAGGCCGTTGCCAAGAAGGCAGCGCCGGTGAAGAAGGCCGCCCGCAAGGCGCCTGCCAAGAAGGTCGCCACCCGCAAGGCCGTGACCAAGCGCGGCAAGTAAGCGCGCCGGGCACCCCTGTCGCCGGCTGGCGCCAGGGGATGTCGATGATGACGCGCCTGCACACACGTGGCAGGGCATCATGGGGGCCTCGCCAAAGAGTGCCCCTCATGCGTGGTCTCGATTTCAGTTCATGGCAGGCCGTGCTGTCCACCCTCGGTGGACTGGCCCTCATCACCCTGCTGGGCGTGGGTATCCGCCTGCTGGTGATGCAGACCCTGCAAGCGCGCCGCGAGCGCGAAAACCGCCAGATCAATGAACGGCTGCGTACCTTGATGGCGGCCTACAAAGTGCTGGGCGGATCGTTCACCGGCGATCTCGATGTCGATCCTTCGCACCTGCGCCAGCTGCGCGAGCGCGCACACCAGCACGGCATCAGCGAGCCCGGTTCGGATCGGGCGCGGCGCATCCGCGATGCCGTGGAAGCGGCGTTGTCGGACATCCTGCTGCTGGGCACCGACGACCAGGTGCGGTTGGCTGCGCATGCCGCCACCGAACTGGCCCAGGGCCGCCCCGTGCACACCCATGCATTGGTGGTTTCGCTGCGTGACTTCATCCGTGGCGCGTTGGACCTGGCGCCCATTCCCAGCGGATTGGAGATTCCGCACCAAGGGCCGACACGTCCTGCATCCGGCGGCGCCGCCAAGGGCCGCGCCGATGCAGGCGAGCGCGGCGGCAAGGCTGGTGGCGGCGGTGGCGGTGGCGGCGCCGGCATGGGCGCGATGGGCGGCCTGGGTGCCGGCATGGCAGTCGGCACCCAGGCCCCCGGCGACACGCCGGACGCTCCCTGACCCGTCCGCGTTACGGTAATTCGACGATCGGCGTGAAGCCGCCGAAGATCATCCGTTGCCCGTCGAACGGCATGGGATTGTTGGTCGGATCCATCCGTGGATCGTCCATCATCCTGGCCATGCCGCTGTCGCGGGTGGCTTTGTCCGGCCACTCCACCCATGAAAACACCACGGTCTCCTCGTCCTTGGCTTTCACTGCCCCGTAGAAATCCGTCGTCTTGCCGTGCGGTACGTCGTCGGCCCAGCACTCGACCACGCGCGTCGCGCCCAGCTCCAGGAATACCGGATCCATGCTGCGCGCGTGGTCGATGAACGCCTGTTTCTTGCCCGTGGGTACCGCCAGGACGAACCCGTCGATGTAGCTCATTGCCTGTTCTCCGGATGGCCTGCGGATGCAGGGCCTTCATGGGTACGACGAACGAGTGGTCTCCAGAACGACATGCTGCGACGTCATCCACCGTGTCCTGGCTGTTTACGCCCGGACACCCTCGATGCGCGTGAATGCCGTATGCACACCAGGAAAGGGAAAGCGCGCGCGTATGCCTGAAAACAGCTGAATAGCAGCCAAAAATCGCTTTCCTGCTTTCAGGATGGGGTTAGGTCAAAAAACGGAAACTTTACATCCCCCGATGCGACGGCGTTCCGGCGCTGCTGCAACAAAACCAGAAAGACAAGAGGTTGTTCCCATGAAGATGTCCCTGATTGCCCTGGCCCTGGCTTCCGCGCTGCCGTTCGCTGCTTCGGCTGCCGAGAACCTGTCCTACAACTACGCCGAAGGCAACTACGTAAAGACCGATGCCGATGGCGGCAAGGCCGATGGTTGGGGCGTCAAGGGTTCCTACGGCGTGCTGCCGAACATGCACGTGTTCGGTGAGTTCAACCAGCAGGAAGTGGATGCGACCAAGCAGGACGTCGACCAGTGGCGCGTGGGCGTGGGCTACAACGTTGAGATCGCACCGTCGACCGACTTCGTCGCGCGCGCTGCATACAACAAGTTCGACGCCAAGCACGGCCTGGATTTCAACGGCTACAGCGCTGAAGCCGGTATTCGCACCGCGTTCGGCCAGCACGCCGAAGTCTACGCACTGGCCGGTTACGAAGACTACAGCAAGAAGCACGGCATCAGCCCGGAAGGCGAGTGGTACGGTCGTCTGGGTGCGCAGGTCAAGTTGAACCAGAACTGGGGCATCAACGGTGACATCAAGATGAACCGTGACGGCGACAAGGAATGGTCGGTCGGCCCGCGCTTCAGCTGGTAATACCGCCGCTGCATGCCCCGCGCATGCAGCCTGCTTGAACAGACAGGCCCGGCATTGCCGGGCCTGTCTGGTTTCCGATTCCGCGCGGCGCGTACGCCAGCTTACTGGCCCTGGTACTGCTTCTCTTCCACCAGCGCCGAGCCGGCCACCCGGTTGATCTCGTTCTTGACCTGCACGCGCTCACCGTTGGTGCGGTACACCCCGCGCGCCAGCTGCACGAAGGCATCGTCGAACACCTGCGCTGCTTCCTTGTCGCGCAGCTGGTCCTGGATGTCCCACATGCGTTCGTTGATCACCTTCAACTGCTGCTTGAGTGCCTCCAACGCCGGCTGGTTGCTGCGCTGCGTCGCGTAAAGCGGCAGCAGGCCGTCCAGTTCGGTGCGCACGTTGGCCAGCTTGGCCGCATCGTCGATACGCTCGGCCTTGATTTCCAGGATGGTGATCTTGTCGATCAGCTCACCGATCGATACAGGGGTCAGGATCGCGTCCACGCAGGTGCTCCGTTCAACAGGCCTGCATGATAGCGCGCAGCCGCCATGCCGATGCGATGCCACGGTTTACGCAGGTTTTGCGCGCAACCGCCGCTGACGCCCTCGATCATTTACGCCGCCGGATCCCACACTGCGCAGCTCCGGTGGCAGGGCCACCCAGCAGACAAAGGTGATGGGATGAAGTGGCAGGCAATGGGCAGCGTGGGCATGGCCGGCGTGATGGCAATGAACCTGGTGGCCGTGGGGGACGCCAAGGCCGATGTCACCGGCACCCTCGCGCTTGCCAGCGATTACATCTGGCGTGGCAGCTCCCAGACCGGCGAAGAGGCCGCCGTGCAGGCAGGCGTACGTGCCACGCATGGCAGCGGGCTGTATGCCAGCCTGTGGGGATCCAACGTATCGTTCGAACCGGACAGCGGCGCACGCAGCGAGTTCGATGCGGTGCTGGGCTGGAGTGGCGAGCTGGCCCCGGACTGGAGCCTGGATGCCAACGCCACGCGCTATCTGTATCCGGGAACGGGACGCGCGCTGGACTGGACCGAGCTGTCCGCCACCGCGACCTTCAAGCAGCGCGCCTGGCTGCAACTGGCGCACTCGCGCGACGCGCTGGCCGGCGGCCATCCCGGCACCTATGCACAGATCGGCATGCGCCTGCCGTTGTCAGACGCGACGCGTCTGGAAGCGGCCTACGGCCATTACCGGTTGGCCAGCGCACAGGCCGCCGATTACCAGCACGTGCAGCTCAGCGTGATCCACGCCATCGCCCCGAAGTGGGAGCTGCGTGCCACCGGCCACGCCACCGACAACGCCGCACGCCAGCTGTTCCCCGGCAATGCCGGCTCCCGCCTGGAGGTGGCCCTGCAGGCCAGCTTCTGATCCCGGCACAGCCGCCGAGCATGGCTCGGCGCTACCGCACCTCTGCAGGCCGCCAGGAAGCC
>NZ_PJAY01000066.1:0-92153 GCF_002836635.1 Stenotrophomonas sp. Bg11-02 | reverse complement strand
CCTCCGGGCCTCGTTTCGCGCCATCCATGGCGCCCCACGCCCCCGCCCAGCCCCACCGCCCGCCCCTCTGACAGGGTCCTGGCGCCGCCACCCGCGTAATAAAAATAAAAAGCGGTAGCGCCGACCCATGGTCGGCGAGCGCAGCGGGCCGTTGGAGGAGGCGTTCCGCCGACCAACCGGTCGGCGCTACCAGGACACAGTACGCCGGTTACTGCTGCAACGCGGGTGACATCGAATACGGCCGTTCGGCATCCTTTCCGGGCCATGCGGTGTTGGGTTCGGCCTGCATCACGAATCGCAGCTCGCCCCCGGCGATGATCTCGTCGTGGCGCAGGAACGCACGCTGCAGCGGCTTGCCGTTGAGCGTGGCCGAGCCGATGTAGCCGTGTCCCGCCGTCAGGCCTTCGGCGACGATGGTGAAGACCTTGCCATTGGGCAGGTTCAAGGTCGCCTTGGGCAGGAACGGCCGGCCGATGATGTACTCGCCACTGCCCGGTGCCACCGGATAGAAACCCAGCGCGGTGAACAGATACCACGCCGACATCTGGCCGAGGTCGTCATTGCCTGCCAGGCCGTCGGGGCGATCGGCGTACTGGGTGTCCATGATCTGCTTCAGGCGGGCCTGGGTGCGCCACGGCTGGCCTGCATGGGCGTACAGGTAGGCTACGTGGTGGCTGGGCTCGTTGCCGTGCGCATACCAGCCGATCAGCCCGGTGATGTCTTCCATGTGCTCGAACACGGCCGGGTCGACCTTGGCCTCGAACACCTGGTCCAACCGCTTCAACAGCGCGTCGCTGCCGCCGTGTGCATCGGCCAGGCCCTGCACGTCCTGCGGCACGTACCAGGAATACTGCCAGGCGTTGCCTTCGGTGTAATCAGTGCCATAGCCGCTGGCCGACGGATCGAACGGGGTGCGGAAACTACCGTCGCGCTTGCGCGCGCGCATGAAGCCGGTCTCCTTGTCGAACGCATGACGCCAGTTGCCCGCGCGCTTGCCGAACTCGGCGGCGACCTCGGTGCGGCCCATCGCCTGCGCCATGCGCGCGATGGTCCAGTCGTCGAAGGCATACTCCAGCGTCTTGCTGGCGGCCTCGCCTTCCTCGTCGATCGGCACCCAGCCCAGCTCGCGATACTGCGCGATGCCGTCGTAAGGACCGTAATTGGCAGTGGCGACCATCGCCTCCAGCGCCTTGTCGGCATCGAAGCCGCGGATGCCCTTCAGGTAGGCATCGGCGATCACCGGCACGGCGTGGTAGCCGATCATGCACCAGGTTTCCTGGCCATGGAACGACCACACCGGCAGCATGCCGTAGGGGCTGTGCGCCTGGTGGGCGATCAGCGAATTGATGAAATCACTGTTGCGTTGCTCCGGCTGCACCAGGGTCAGCAGCGGATGCAGGGCGCGATAGGTATCCCACAGCGAGAACGTGGAATGGTGGCGGAACCCTTCGGCACGGTGCACCGCATTGTCCGGACCGCGGTACTGTCCATCCACGTCCATCGACAGGGTCGGCCCGAGCAGCGAGTGGTACAACGCGGTGTAAGCGCTGCGGCGGTCTGGCAACGGCGCTTCGATGTCCACCACCGCAAGCGCTTCCATCCACTTCTTTTTCGCATCGGCGCGTATGCGGTCGAAGTCGAACGCTGGCACCTCGGCATCCAGGTTGGCGATGGCACCTGCCTCACTCACCGAGGAAATGGCCACCTTCGCCACCAGCGGACCGTCGAGCCTGCCGAAATCAAAGGTCGCCACCAGCTGGCGGCCTTCCACCTGTGCCCGCTGCAATGGTGAGCCGTGCCCCGGCGGCGGAAAGCCCTTGTAGGCGATGTCGGTTTCGGTGTTGTGCAGCGCATGCCCGGTGGCCGGACGCGAGAAACGCATCGCGAAGTACAACTGCCGTCCCGGTGCCCAGCCCCTGGTTTCGCGGAAGCCGGTTACCGTGCCGTCTTCATGCACGCGCAGGCGCGACCACAGGATCTTGCCGGGGTAGTCGTACAGGCTGGTGCGCAGGTCCAGCAGCACCTTGGCCTGCTCCCCTGCCGGGAAACGATAGCGGTGCACGCCGACGCGCTCGCTCGCGGTCAGCTCGGCGCGTACGCGGTAATCGTCCAGGGTCACTGCGTAATAGCCCGGCTCGGCGCGCTCGTCCTTGTGGCTGAAGCGCGACGCATAACCACTGCGCGGCTTGTCCGGATCGCCGCGTTCCAGACCGGGCTCGCCGGTGTAGGGCATCAGCAGGACATCGCCGAGGTCGGAATGGCCAGAGCCTGAAAAATGAGTGTGCGAGAAGCCCACGATGCTGCTGTCGTCGTGGCGGTAACCGGCGGCCCAGTCATAGGCCTTTTCGCGTGGCTGGATGCGCGTGTCCGGGCTCAGCTGCACCATGCCGAACGGGACGGTCGCACCGGGATAGGTATGCCCCTCGCCCGCCGTGCCGATGAACGGATCGACGGCAGCGAAGGCGCGCTCACCCACGCTGGCAGCATCGGCCGCTGTTGCCGCCGAGCCCAGCAGCATTGCGGCAGCAAGAAGTATCCATCGACGCTTCGCACGGTTTGGCATGGGCGGAATTTAGATCGATTCAGGGAACCCGATCCTAGCATCGGCGCGCGCGCCGTTCATGCTGCATTGCGTTGTTGCTAGACCGCCATCGCATTCTGCAGCGGCGCGAGGTCGTGCTCGCGCAAAGGCCGGACCACCCGCGCCACCTCCTGCCCGTCACGCAGCAGGATCAGCGTGGGCCACAGCTTGACCGCAAACGAGCGCCCCAGCGGGCGCCCCTTGCCATCCTCCACCCACAGGTGGTCCAGCGCATGACCCTGCACGAACGCCTGCACCACCGGCCTGGCGGCCTGGCAGTGACCGCACCATGTCGCTCCGAACTCAAGCAGAAGCCAGCCCTCGCTGGCATCTACAGCCGATCGCAGTGGCTCCGGTTGCGGCGTTCCTGCAGGCATTGTCATGACTCAGCCCAGTGCGCGCTGGATGTCTTCCAGCGGTGCGTTGGTGAAATCCTTGGCCAGGTCACGCACCAGCCGCGATTGCACTTCTTTGTGCAGCTGCGGACGGATCCGGCCAAGTGTCTGCGGATCGGCCACCAGCACCAGGTGGGCGTAGCGGTTGTTCAGGGCATCATCGTTCAACTGCTCGGCCAGCTGCTTGGCGAACGTCGCCTCGTTGAGCTGGGCGATGCTCATGTCCTTGGGCACCGCACCGGAAGGCCCCTGTCCGGAGACGCCGGCTTGGCTGACATCGCGCAGCACCAGTTCGTCCTGCTGCTTGAGCTTGAGTTCGGTCTTGCTGCCGACATTGGTGAAAACGCGGGCCGAGCCGCCGTCAGCGACAACAATCAACGTGCCTTCGGGGATGGGAGCGTGCTCGGTCATGGTCTTTCCTCTGTGTGGTGCGCTACGGCATGAAGCCCCACCGTAGAGGCTGCCATGTAAGCGTCCTGCAATGCCGGCGTGTGCGAGCCGTGCATCCTTGCGCAGAAGCAGGCGCAGCGCCGCGCCTGGCCGAGGCGTTCAGCTCACCCCAAGCACGGCGGGCAGGTCACTGAGCTTTTCAACCTGCCAGGTAGGCAGGGCCTCGCCGGTGAGCGCAACAGCGTCCGGATTGAACCAGCAGCTGTGGATCCCGAAGCGGTTGGCACCCAGGATGTCCGCTTCCAGCCGGTCACCGATGATGATCGTGCGCTGCGGTTGGAAAGCACGGGCCATGGCGGTGGCGTAGGCGAAGAAACGCACGTCCGGCTTGGCGTGGCCGCAGGCTTCGGACGTCGCCACGAAGCTGATCAGGTCGGCCAGCCCGGATACCGCGATGCGCCGGTTCTGCACCTGCTCGATGCCGTTGGTGATGATGCCGATCTCGCCGATCGCCGCCAACGCTTCGCAGGCGGCGCGTGCACCGTCCACCAGCACCACCGTCTGCGGCAACCACTCCAGGTAGACCTGGCCGGCGCGCGCCGGATCGGCGTCGATGGCATGCGCGGCGAACAGGCGCCGGAAGCGCTCGACCTTGAGAAAATCCTTGTCCACCCTTCCCTGCTCCAGCGCCTCCCACAGCGCACGGTTGCACTGCTGGTAGGTGGCATACAGCGGGTCCACCGCCGCTTCGACACCGAGGCTGGACAGCGTACGGGCGAAGGAGAGCAGTTCGGATGCGCGGAAATCCAGCAGGGTATCGTCCAGGTCGAACAGGAAAAGCCGGTAATCCATCGGCGGGCAGCGTTGCGGCGGGAGTAAAGGCTAGCATTGCCGTCTGCCCCCGGCCCAGCATCGCCGCCCGCTGGCCTGCGTTACGGGAACGCCCCGTGGCGGCGCCGGGGTATTCGAGCGAGGCAGGCGACGCGGCGCTTCAAGATTCCGCGCATCAGCGAATCAGGCCGTCCCGGCTTGCACCAGACGCGCAAGCGCGCGGGCGATTCCTGCCGGCGTAGCCGGCTTCTGCAGGCGCACGAAGCGACCCGCCTCGAGCGAGGCAGCCCCTTCGTCATAGCCGGTGACCACCACGAACGGCAGCCCTGCCCGTTGCAGGGCAGCGATGACTCCGGTCTCGGCGCCCTGCCCGAGGTTGATGTCGATTACCGCCGCATCCACCCCGCCGCCATCCAGCCGCTGCAGCGCGGCCTGCAGGGTCGAGCACGGTCCCTGCACCACGGCGCCTGCGCTGCGCAGCGCAGTGGCGGTGTCGTGGGCGAGATAGAAATCATCCTCCACCACCAGGACGCGATGACCTGCGAGCAGCCCGGCATCGCCCAGGTCGACCGAACCACCGGCAATGGCCGTGCCCTGCGGCGCATCCGTCTGCAGGATGCTGTCACGATGCCGCAACGGGAAGGAGATGCGTGCCTCGGTCCCCTCCGCAGCCACCTGCAGATGGCCCTCGCCTTCCAGCTCATACGGAATCCGGTCTTCGATCAGCGAGGTGCCGAAGCCGCGGCGGGCCGGCGGTTCCCAACCCGGACGCGCAGCATGCGTTTCAACCCAGTGCAGGTCGACCCAGCGCTGCTGCTGCGGGCCCTCGCGCACCTGCCAGCTGACCTCCAGCCTGCCGTCAGGATCGCGCAGTGCGCCATGCCGGAACGCATTGGTGGCCAGTTCGTGGATGGCCAGCGACATCACCTCGGCCGCCTTCGGCGGCACCATGACGGTCGGTCCGTGCAGCACGACCCGCTGCGCGCCGTAGGACGAAGAAGAGAGCTCGTCGTTGAGCAGGCCCCGCAGATCGATGCCGACGTTGCCGGCGCGGGTCAGCAGGGCCTGCGTGCGTGCCAGTGACATCACCCGGCCGGACAGGCGTTGCGCGTAGTCATCCACGCTGGTTGCCGATTCGCGGGTGCGCAGGGTGATCGAGCCGATGGTGGCCATGATGTTGCGTACACGGTGCTGCAGCTCGGCCACCAGCACGGATTGATGCTCGGCCCAGCGTCGTTCTTCGGTGACATCGCGGGCGATGCCGGCGATCCGGCTGACCCGTCCCTGCTGGTCGAACAGCGGAAAAACGGTGTCACGCACCCAGCGGAACCGGCTGTCGTCCTCGCGCTGCACGCGGAACTCATGGACGCGCGGCAGGCCATCGCGCACTCCGGTTACCGCATCAATGGCGGCTTGCCGGTCATCAGGCACTACCCGCGCCGCCCAGCAACGCAGCGCGCCTGACGCCTGCCCCGGGCGCAGCCCGTACACCGCATCGAAGGCGGTGCTCAGCAGTTCGGTGTCCAGGCTGTCGGCATCGCGGATCCACAGCGCATCGGACGAAGCGGCGGCAAACTGGCGGAACCGCTCCTCGTTGGCCTGCAACGCGGCATTGGTCTGTCGCAGCTCTTGCTCGGTACGCTCGCGCTCCACCCGCGCCACGTGCTCGGCGGTGGTGTCGAACATGGTCACCAGCACGCCACCGATAGAGCCATCGCAGGCGCGCATCGGGCTGTAGGTGATGGTGAACCACACATCCTGCAAGCGGCCGTGACGGCGCAGGGGATAGCATTTGTCGGAGAATGTCAGGGTCCTGCCCTGCCACACCTGTTCGTAGAGCGGTTCATTGATGTGCCAGACTTCCGGCCAGCATTCCGCCGTCGGCTGGCCCAGCCCGGCCGGGTGCTTCTCCGCCATGATTTCAGCGTACCCGTCATTGTATATCTGGAGCAGGTCGGGGCCCCACAGCGCGATCATCGGGAAGCCGTGGGCAGCCATCAGGTCCACGCAGGCGCGCAGGTGCGGGGGCCAGTCATCCATGCTCCCCAGCGGTGACGCCGCCCAGTCATGGCCCTGGATGCGCTCGCGCATCCCGCCGCGGACGCCTGTGCCCATCAACCCCGCATGATCGACCGGACGGCCGGACTGCGGCGCAAGGCGGGGATCCAGATGGCTGGCCATGGCCAAGTCAGCTGCTGCCGGGCACGTGACGTGCCTGCAGCGCCTGTTCCAATGCGTGGGTCAGTGCTTCCAGGCGGTAGGGCTTGCCGCAGCGCGGGGCATCGGCAAAGCGCTCAGGTACGTTGTCGTCGTAACCCGACGTCAGCACGAAGGGAATGTTGCCATCGCGCAGGCGGTCCGCCAGCGGATATACCAGCTCCCCGCCGAGATTGATGTCCAGCAGCGCGCCGTCCACCGGCTGCGCGTCCAGCAGCGCATCGAGCGCCTTGAGGTTTCCGGCAGGACCGACCACGTCGACGTCCTTCATCTGCAGATATTCCACCAGGAACATGGCGATGTTGTATTCGTCTTCGGCGACCAGTATCCGCTTGCCCGCCAGCCCGCCATTGTCCACGTTCGTCACCGTCACACACTGCCTCCAGGAGTAGCCCCGCCACATCGCGGCGCCATGAATACAGCACGATGATGGACGCAGTGCACTGCAACGGAACGTGACGGGATGGTTTGTTGCGCTTTGACACCGTTTGCGGGCAGGTGGCGCGCCCGCTGGATGCGCCACCTGCCCACCGCCTTCAACTGCTGCTGGCTGCCAGCAGGCACAGGCTGTGGCCGGGCAGTTCCCAAAGCCCCTCGTCATCCTGGTGCAGTGGCAGCTCCGGCGTCTGCAGCAATACCTTGCGGAAATCCATGCCTTCCAGGGCGACCCGATACACCTGCGGCGAGCCGCCGGTATTGATCAGCAGGGCCAGGCTGACGTTGCGGCCGGACGCGTGCGCCGGCGCCGGACTGCGTCCGTCCAGCACGATGGTCAACGCCCGGCGCTCGCCGTCGTGCCAGTCGGCCTCCTGCATTCGGTGGCCTTCCGGCGTCAGCCAATGGATGTCACCACTGTGCTGCCCGGCATCGCGCAGGAACCGGTTGCGCCGGAGCAGTCCGTAGCGGCGGCGCAGCAGCAACAGGCGCCGCACGAAGGCGGCCTGCGCCTGCGCGGCCGGCTGCTCGGCGCGCTCCCAATCGATCCAGGCCAGCTCGTTGTCCTGGCAGTACACGTTGTTGTTGCCGTGCTGGGTTTGGCCGAACTCGTCGCCCGCCAACAGCATCGGGGTGCCCTGCGAAAGCAGCAGCGTGGCGAGCAGGTTGCGCATCTGCTGCGCGCGCAGGGCCAGGATCGACGGGTCGTCGGTCTCGCCCTCCACGCCATGGTTGCTGGACAGATTGTGGTCGTGCCCGTCGCGTCCATCTTCTCCGTTGGCAAGGTTGTGCTTGTGCTGGTAACTCACCAGGTCGTGCAGCGTGAATCCATCATGGGCCGTGATGAAATTGATGCTCGCCGAGGGGCGGCGCCCATGATGGTCGAACAGATCGGCCGACCCGGTGAAGCGTGCGGCGAAACCGGGAAGCTGGCCGCCATCGCCCCGCCACAACGCGCGGCTGGTGTCGCGGAATCGATCGTTCCACTCGGCCCAGCCCGGCGCGAAGGCACCCAGCTGGTAACCACCCGGACCGATATCCCACGGCTCGGCGATCAGCTTGACCTGGCTCAGCACGGGATCCTGCCGCACCGCGTCGAGGAAACTGCAGGACGGATCAAAGCCATGCTTCTCGCGCCCGAGGATCGTGGCGAGGTCGAAGCGGAATCCGTCCACGCGCATTTCGGTCACCCAGTAGCGCAGCGAATCCATCACCATGCGCAGCGCACCGGCATTGGTGAGGTCAAAGGTATTGCCGGTGCCGGTATCGTTGATGTAGTAACGCCGGTCATCGCCCAGCCGGTAATAGCTGGTGTTGTCGATGCCCTTGAACGAGAGCGTCGGGCCCAGTTCGTTGCCTTCGGCGGTGTGGTTGTAGACCACGTCCAGGATCACCTCCAGCCCGGCATGGTGCATGCGTGCCACCATCTGCTTGAACTCCGCCACCGTGCCCTGCGACAGGTAACGCGGATGCGGTGCGAAGAAACCGATCGAGTTGTAGCCCCAGTAGTTGCGCAGGCCCTGATCCAGCAGGTACTGGTCATCGATGAAGGCGTGCACCGGCAGCAGCTCCACTGCGGTCACGCCCAGGTGCGTGAGGTGATCGACCAGCGCATCGTGGCGCAGCGCCGAGAACGTGCCCCGCTCGTCCTGCGGCACCGACGGGTGGCGCATGGTGAGTCCGCGCACGTGTGCTTCGTAGATCACCGTGCGGTCCCAGGGGGTGGCGGGCGCGCGTTCATTGCCCCAGCTGAAAGCCGGGTCGACCACCGCGCAACGCGGCATATAGGCGGCGCTGTCACGGCGGTCGAAACTCAGGTCGCGGTCGCGGTGACCGATGGTGTAACCGAACAGGTGGGGAGCCCACTTGAGCTCGCCGACGATCTGCTTGGCATACGGGTCGAGCAACAGCTTGTTCGGGTTGAAACGATGGCCCGCGTCCGGCGCATAGGGCCCGTGCACCCGGTAGCCATAACGCTGGCCGGGACGCGCATCGGGCAGGTAGCCGTGCCAGATTTCGTCGGTGTACTCGGGCAGGGCGATGCGTTCCTTCTCGCGCCCGCGGGCATCGAACAGGCACAGCTCCACCTTGGTGGCGTGCCGCGAGTACAGTGCGAAATTGACGCCCAGTCCGTCCCAGCTTGCACCCAGCGGATACGGCAGACCCTCGCGCACGCGCGAGGTCTGCGTCCATTTACGGAGCGCCAACGGCTGCCTCCTCCGGTTGCTTGCCATGGGCGGCTTCGATATCGGCCAGCACCAGGCGCTCGGCCATCTGCCAGTGGCGTACCTGTTGGCCGTCCGGGCGCCCTTCGGCCTCCCAAATCTGGTGGGCCAGCGCGGCCGTACGCCGTTTGCGTTCCTCAGCGTCCATCATTCTCTCCGTTGTCCAATACCCATATCGCCAGCGGCGCCCCATCCAGCAGCGCATCTGCCTCGATGTCGTCCCCACCCTCGCAGCGGCGCGCGTCAAGCAGGCTGCGCCAGTGGCCCGCAGGCAGGCCGACGCGGGCGCGCCCGCTATCCTCTTCGCGCAGCAGCGTGCCCGGCGCCAGGGGCGTTTCCAGCCGTGCCGTCGTGTCGAGCACCAGCAGCAGCTGGTCGTCACCGAGCTGTCGCGACAGGACCCACGCACCGGCGTTGGCAGACAGCAGCGTCAGCGAGCCATCGGCGAACAGCGCTGGCACCGCAGCGCGATGACGGAGCAGGGTCGCCAGCAGCAGCGCCTTGGGACTGCCCCCGCTCCAGTGTTCCTGCAGGGCCTGCTGCCAGTCTGGCGGCGAGCCGAGCCATGCGCGCCGCTGCAGGTAGTCGACCTCGCGTCGGTTGTCCGGATCCACCAGGCTGGTGTCCCAGCCTTCGTTGCCCTGGTACAGATCCGGTACCCCGGGGCAGCACAGCTGCAACGCCAGCTGCACCAGCCCCAGCCGCGCGGCGTGCGGTGCGATGGCGTGCACGAACGCGTCCAGTGCCGAGCGCAGCGGCGCCGCCTGCGGGCTGCTGCCCAGCCATGCCAGCCAGTCCGATGCCGCCTGTTCGAGCGCGCGGTCCGGATCGCTCCAGCTGCTCACCTGCTTGCCTTCGCGCAGGGCCTTCTGCAACCACCCGTCAACGCGGCCGATGAAGCCGGCATCCACGCGTTCAGCCTGCAGCGGCCAGCTTGCCAGCAACGTCTGCCACAGCATCAGGGTCTCTGCACCCGGCAGCGGACAGGGGCGACCGCCCTGCGTGGCGAGCTCGTTCCACTGCGCCAAGCGGGCTGACCAGTGCGTGAGGTTGCAGCTCACCGCGGCCAGACGACAGCGCGCGTCCGGACCGCGCTTGTGGTCGTGCGTTGCCACTGCCAGCATCGCGCGCGGCCACTGCTGCGCGCGTTGCCGTGCCCGCAGCAGGAACTCCTCCAGCGGCAGGTGCAGCCTGCCTGGATCACTGCCGACCTCGTTGCGCGACAGCAGCCGCCCGTAGCGATAGAACGCGGTGTCTTCGACCGCCTTGGCATTCAGCGGTGCGGTCAGCTGTTCAAACCGGGTCAGCACGGCCGGATTCCCGTGCAACCAGACACACAGCTGCTCGAGCGCGGCGCGGTCACCTTCCCCCAGCCGGGCGGCGGCGGCGTCGGCGGCACGCGCCAGCCACGCCCGATCCGCTGCCGAGCGCAGCCCATGCGTGCGGTAGACCGGAAAATGCTGCAACAGCGCCCGCAGGGCCCGTTCCAGCATGCCGCCGGTGATGTCGGCCGCGGCGGGATCGGCCCGCCGCTGGGCATCAAGCAGCCGCAGCAGCCGGTCGAAGTCGCAACGCAGCGAACCCTGCAGCATCTGCAGGCGTGCCTGCTGCTGGTGCTGGTCGAAGCTGCGGGCGTCGCCGCTGGCCGAGTGCCAGAGTGCGTGCAGGGCAGGTCCGGCTTCGCTGTCGTGCAGCAGCGCCCCGACCTGGTCCATGAAGTCGTAGCCGGTGGTTCCGTCGCAGGCCCAGTCGGCGGGCAGCGCTTCGTCATCGGCCAGGATCTTCTCCACGTGCAGGGTGATCGCCTCGGCGGGCCGACCGGACGCCATGGCAGCCTGATCCAGGCCGCTGCGCAGCCGACCCAGGTACCCCTGCGGATCAGCCAATCCATCGACATGGTCCACGCGCAGACCGTCGACATGGCCCTCGGCGACCAGACGCAGCGGCAATGCGTGGACGGCGTCGAAGACCTCCGGGAGCTCCATCCGCAGCGCGACCAGGCCATCGATGTCGAAGAAGCGCCGGTAGTTGGTATGGTCGGCGCCGGTACGCCACCAGCCCAGGCGATACGCCTGCCGCTGCAGCACATCCTGCATCCGTTGAGGGCTGCGCTGGCAACGCGCGATCCACCCAGGCCAGCTGTCTGCCTGCGCCGGATAGCTCAGCGGCGACAGCGGCAGTGCCAGATCGTGGTGGCGCAGGCAGGGCCCTTCTCCATCGATGTCCAGATGCAGCACGCCGTCCGCAAGGGCGGCAGCCAACGGCCTGTCCAGCACCGCCAGCCACAGCCTGCCGTCGCATTCCGGGGCGTCCCAGTCGATGTCGAACCAACCTGCGTGTGCGCTGCGCCGGCCATTGCGCAGCACATCGTTCCACCACGCATTGGCAGGATGCACCGCCATGTGGTTGGGCACGATGTCCAGCAGGATGCCCATCCCATGCTGTCGGGCGGCATCGGACAGTCGACGGAAGCCTTGCTCGCCGCCCAGCTCCGGGCTGATGCGGGTGGGATCGACATTGTCATAGCCGTGCGTCGAACCCGGCACGGCGCTGGCAATCGGGGACAGGTAAAGGTGGCTGATGCCAAGCCGGGCGAAGTAGTCGACCTGGGCAGCCGCCGCATCGAAATCGAAGCCGGCGTGCAGCTGCAGGCGAACGGTGGCGCGCAGCGTCGTCATGCAGTGGCTCCTTGTCTGCGCTGTGCAGCGAAGGCCGCCAGCCGTCCTTCGATCGCCGCGTCATCAGCGTGCGATGCCATCCGGCGGCACCAGTTGGGATGCGCTTCCACGGTGCCCGGCAGGTTCGGCTGTTCGATGCTTGCCGTGGCATCTTCCAGCGGCAGCAGGGCCAGTACGGACGGTGCGCGCGCGGTGAGTGCCAGCGCATCGCGCTGCAGGTCTCCGCTGTCCACGCCTTCGGCCTGCGCCCGTGCAGCCAGCTGCTGGACCTCGGCCTGGCGTTGTACCGTTTGCCTCTGGTCGGCGGCTTCGTCGTTCCAGCCCAGCCGCCTGCGCCACTGCAGGTCGCGGCCCTGCAGCCAGCCGGCCACCGGAGGCAGATCATGGGTGGAGGACATCGCCACGGCCGATTTCCGCCACTGGGAAGTAGGCATGAAGCCCTGTTCATCGCGGTTGAAGGCGAGCACTTCCATGCCCAGCACGCCGCGCGCGGCGAGCGCATCACGGATGCCCGGCGGTACCACGCCCAGGTCTTCGCCGATCACCACGCAGCGGTTGCGCCAGGACTCAAGCACCAGCAGGTTGAGCAGGTCATCGAAGGGGTAGCGCAGATAGATGCCCTGCCCGGCACCTGCGCCGCGCGGCAACACCCACAGCCGCAGCAGGCCCAGGATATGGTCGATGCGGACTCCGCCGCGTTGCGCCATCACTGCACGCAGCAGGGTGATGAACGGCGCGTAGCCCTGGGCGCGCAGCGCGCCGGGCGCATAGTTGGTGATGCCCCACGCCTGGCCATGCGGATTGAATGCATCCGGTGGCGCGCCGAGTTCCAGGCCTTGCAGCACGGCACCCGCGTTGTCCTGCGCCTCGACACCGGCCGGATCGAATCCCACTGCAAGGTCGGCGATCAGGCCGATCGCCATCCCGTCCTGGCGGGCGTCGTGCTGCAGCTGGCGCCAGCTGGCCTGCGCCAGCCACTGGCCAAACGCCTGCAGGGACGCCGGGCTGCGCGACAACGCCGCGGTCTGGGCAGCCCATGAGGCCAACGGCGCACCACCGGCCATCAGTTCGAATTCGATCTGGCGCCACTGTCCGGGACGATGGGTCTGCAGCCAGGCCGGCAACCGGCCGATCCACTGCCACTTGGCAGCGGCCGCCTCGGCCCATTCAATCTGCTCATCGGCTTCGTGGGCGGCAAGCCGCGCATCGAGGTCGGCATCCGCTGCGCGTACGGCCGCGGCGGCTTCGGGAAGCTGCTGCAGGGGGGCGCCGTGCAGGGGTTCGAGCCAGCGCCGGTCGCTCGGCGAATAGGGACTGAAGCCGCTGCGGATCGGCATGCTGGCGTGGATCGGCGAAAGCGCGATCGCCGTGGCTCCGTGCGCGCGCAGGCGCGGGATCCATTCCGCGATGCCGCGGCTGTCACCGATCCCGCCGTCCCCGGTTCCGGGCACGCTGTAGACCTGTGCGGCGACACCCCAGTGACGGCAAGCGGTGCCTGGTCCGGGAAACCAGCTGCGCTGCGGCGCCACCGCCACAGCCTGCAGCCGCGGGCCTTGGGCCCAGTGCCAATAGCCGGGCGTCGGGGGCGCCTGCCACTGCCCTGCCCCTGTCTGCCGCGCTGGTTGCGCTGTGCCGTCTTCTGCAACCCAGTGGGCGTCGCCGCTGCCCGCGCCGGGCACCGACAGCGTGTGCCCGACCACGCAGGTCAGCAGAGGCGGGGCGGCGCCTGCCGCTCCGGCACTGTCTGCCAGCGACCTCAGCACCGCTTCGACCACATCCGACGCGCCCTCCCGCTCGACGCCGGCCACATCGGTCCAACGGACCTGCAGGCCGGCCTCCGCCGCGCGCAGCAGCAGGGCGTGCTCCCTGCTCATCGCGGCACCCAATGCACGCACACGCTGCCGGCGGCGATCTGCCCGGGCGCTGCGTCCTGTTGTTGCCATACCAGTGTCCCGTCGGGAAGTTCGTGCCCCAGCGCAGCTTCGCCGACGTTCAGCGCGATCCACCATTGGCCATCGGGGAGCTGCCAGCCCGCCTGCACGGCACCGGGGCCCAGCACGCGGGCGCCCAGCGGGCGCGCATGCGCAAGCCCGGGCTGCAGATAACGGCGGCGCAACGACAGCAGCGTGGTGAACACGGCGAGATGATCAGCGGCCTGCGCATCGTCGGCCGCCGGCAGGGCGACTCGTGACGCCTCGAAGGTGGAGCGTGCATTGGGATCGGGAATCCGCTGCCGCTGGTCGGCATCGGCGAATGCCGCGAACCCGGCGAACTCGCGCCGACGGCCTTCGCGCACCGCCTCGTCCAGCGGCGGCAGGTAATCGGTGAAGAACAGGAACGGTTGCCTGGCCTGCCACGGTTCACCCATGAACAGCAGCGGCACCATCGGGACCAGCAGGACCAGCGCCAGCGCGGCACGTGCGTGATGGGCGGGCACCAGCGAAACCAGTCGCTCGCCCAGCGCCCGGTTGCCTATCTGATCATGGTTCTGGGCGAAGATCACAAAATGCTGGGGGGGCACGTCCGCGCTCGGCTCGCCGCGCAGTTCGCCCTTGTGGTTGCGCTCGCCCTGCCAGGCGAATCCTTCCGAAAGCACCCGCGCAAGCAACTGCGGGGCGCGCCCGGCATAGTCGGCGTAGTAGCCTTCCGACTCACCGGTGAGCATCACATGCAGTGCGTTGTGCAGGTCGTCATTCCACTGCCCCTGATACCCTTGGCGCAGCCACGAGGCCTGGTTGCGCTCGTTCTCAAGTACCAGGTGCACGTGCGGCCGGTCGGCGCAGCCGGCGCGGATGGCCTGCAGCAACTCGCCGAGGAACGCGTTCGGGGTGATTGCCTGCACCGCATCCAGCCGCAGACCGTCAAAGCGATATTCCTGCAGCCACATCAGTGCGTTGTCGACGAAGAAGCGCTTGACCTGGGGCTGGTTGAAGTCGATGGCTTCGCCCCAGGGTGTCGGGGCCCGGTCGTTGAAGAACGCCGATGCGTAGCTGGCCAGCAGGTTTCCCTGCGGACCGAAATGGTTGTAGACCACATCCAGCAGCACCGCCATGCCGTGCGCGTGGGCGGCATCGATCAACCCCTTCAGCTCATCCGGATGCCCATACGCTTCGGCCGGTGCATACGGGAATACACCGTCATAGCCCCAGTTGCGTCGGCCGGGGAACTGCGCCACCGGCATCAGCTCCAGCGCGGTGATGCCCATCGCCGCCAGCGCAGGCAGCTGTGCCTTCAGGCCGGCGATGCCCCCGCTGCACCCCAGGTGGACCTCGTAGATGACCAGTTCCTGCCACGGCCGGCCTTCCCAGCGCGCCTGCCACATATGGCCATCGTCGGGCAGCAGCGCGCTGGCGCCTTCCACGCCATGCGGCTGCCAGCGCGATGCAGGATCAGGCACCTGCGCCTGGCCGTCGATCAGGAACCGGTAAGGGGTCCCGCTGCTGCCGCTGGCTTCCACGCGGAAGCAACCGTCCTCGCCCGGCGACATCGCGTGTACTTCGCCATCCAGCACCAGCGCCACCTCACGTGCGTCGGGCGCCCACAGGCAGAAACGGTAACGGCCGTCCCCAAGGGGCCATGCACCCAGTCGCTCCCTTACCGCTGCCGTCATGCATCCACCTGCAGGTAGAGCGTGGCCAGCGGCGGCAGGGTCAGCTGCAGCGAGTGCGGCTGACCGTGCATCGCCTGCGGCTCGGTAGCCAGCGCGCCGCCGTTGCCGACGTTGCTGCCGGCGTAGAACATGCTGTCGCTGTTGAGGATCTCCCGCCACCGCCCCGCGCGCGGCACGCCGACACGGTAGCCATGGCGGGGCAGCGGAGTCAGGTTGCTGACCACCAGCAAGGGCGGTGTCACCCCTTGGGGATCGTGGCGCACGAAGGCGAACACGCTGTTGGCATGGTCATCGCCGATGCTCCATTCAAAGGTGCGCTCATCCTGCTCGTCGCGGTGTAGCGCCGGATGCCGGCGAAGCAGCTGGTTGAGGTCACCGACCAACCTTGCAAGGCCCTGGTTGAGCGGGCGTGCGGCCTGCTCCCAGTCGAGCGCTTGACCGTGGTTCCATTCGTGGCTCTGCCCGAACTCGCCGCCCATGAACAGCAGTTTGCTGCCCGGGTGGGCCCACATCAGCGCGTAATAGGCGCGCAGGTTGGCGAAACGCTGCCAGTCATCGCCGGGCATCCGCGCCAGCAGGGCCCCTTTCCCGTGCACCACCTCATCGTGGGACAGCGGCAGCACGTAGCGTTCAGAGAATGCATACACCAGGCCAAAGGTCATCTCGCTGTGGTGATGCTGGCGGTGCACGGGGTCATGCTGCATGTAGCGCAGCGAATCGTGCATCCAGCCCATGTTCCATTTATGGGTGAATCCCAGCCCCCCCTGCTCCACCGGGGCGGTGACGCCGGGCCAGGCGGTGGATTCTTCGGCGATCACCATCACCTGCGGGAAACGTCCGCGCAGCGTGGCGTTCATCTGTTTCAGGAAGGCCACCGCCTGCAGGTTCTCACGCCCGCCGTGCTCGTTGGGCACCCACTCGCCGTCGTTGCGGCTGTAATCGCGATACAGCATCGAAGCCACCGCGTCCACGCGCAGTCCGTCGATGTGGAAACGCTCGATCCATTCCAGCGCGCTGCCGATCAGGTAGGCCGCCACTTCGTTGCGACCGTAGTTGTAGATCAGGGTGTGCCAATCCTGGTGGAAGCCTTCCCGAGGGTCGGCGTGCTCATACAGCGCGGTGCCGTCGAAGCGCTCCAGGCCGTGCGCGTCATTGGGGAAATGCGCACTCACCCAATCGACGATGACGCCGATTCCCGCCAGGTGGCAGCGTTCCACGAAGCGCGCGAAATCATCCGGCGTGCCGTGGCGCGCGGTCGGGGCGTAGATGCCGAGTGGCTGGTAGCCCCACGAACCGCCGAAGGGATGTTCACTCACCGGCAACAGTTCGATGTGGGTGAAGCCAAGTGCCTGGACGTGCGGAATCAGCCGGTCGCCCAGCGCGTTCCAGTCCAGCTTGTGGCCTTCGCCGTCGCGCTGCCAGGAGCCGGCATGTACCTCATAGATCGACAACGGCGCGTGCGAACAGGCATTGCGTTGCTGCATCCACTGGCTGTCCTGCCACTCGCGCTGCGGCGCGGGGGCGACCCGCGAGGCGGTAGCCGGGGGCAGCTCGGCCCAGCGCGCCATGGGGTCGGCCTTGTCGGCGAGCACCACCCCATCTGCCCCGGTAATGCGGAACTTGTAGCGCGCACCGGCGGCGATATCGGGCAGGAACAGTTCCCAGACGCCCGCATCGTGACGCAGGCGCATGGGATGGCGACGGCCGTCCCAGCTGTTGAACTCGCCCACCACCGCGACCCGCCGCGCGTTCGGCGCCCAGACCGCGAACCGCACCCCGTCCACGCCGTCGACCTGCATGGGAACCGCTCCGAGCGCGCGCATGGCTTCGCCGTCACCTGCGCGCACGCCATCCAGCACGTCATCCGGCAGCACGGGCCAGAACCCGTAAGGGTCGTCCAGCCGCTGCTCGCCGTCGGGCCAGGTGATGCGCAGGCTCGCCCGGCCAGGACCGGCGACGGCAAGCTGGAACAGGCCATCGCAGGTTGCTGCCGCGGCCATGGCCCGCTCCGTGGGCTCGCCGGGCAGCCGCGCACGGACGGCCAGCGCTCCCGGCAGCAGCGTTCTCAGCAGGTATCCGCCGTTGCCGTCGCCGTGCACGCCCAGCCAGGCGAAGGGATCGGCCGGTTCACCCCGCGACAGCGCCTGCAGCGCGCCCGGAAGCGTTTCTGTCACCGTCGTCTGGACAGGTTCCTGTGCAATGGCCGAGTCCCGCACGCGCTCACCCTCCATCATGCAGCCACCCGTGCCTGCCGATACAGGTCGAGGTATTGCCGCCCGGCGATATCCCAGCCACTGGGACGCAGCATCGCTGCGCGCTGCATCGAACGCAGCAGGCTGGGCATGCGGAAGGTGCGCAGTGCACGCTCGACGCAGCGGCGCATGACGTTGGCGGTGGGCTCGTGGAACAGGAACCCGGTCACCCCGTCGTCCACGGTATCCACCAGTCCGCCGGTGGCGTGGGCGATGGGCAGGCAGCCAAAACGCTGCGCATACATCTGGCTGAGTCCACACGGCTCGAACCGCGAGGGCATCAACAGGAAATCCGCACCGGCGAACATCTGCCGCGCCAGTTGTTCGTCAAAACCGATCCAGGCACCGACCTGCCCCGGGAAGCGCCGCGCAAGGGCGCGCACCTGCTCTTCAACCTGCGGCTCGCCGCCGCCGATGACCACCAGCTGGCCACCGGCGGCGATGATCTGCGGGGCGACGTCGCAGGTGATGTCCAGTCCCTTCTGGTGCACCAGACGGCTGACCACCGCGAACAATGGACCATCACTGTCGCGCAGGCCGAACGCCTGCCGCACGCTCGCCGCATTGGCGGCGCGACCGGCACACTGCTGCACGCTGAAGTGCGCGCTCAAGTGCGCATCCGAACGCGGATCCCAGCTTGCATCGATGCCGTTGACGATGCCGCTCAGGTGCCCGCGCGCGGCGCGCCGCGCCAACAGTGCGTCCAGCCCGCAGCCATCGGCCGGCGCGGTGATCTGCTCGGCGTAGTGCAGGCTCACCGTGTTCAAGCGCGTGGCATTGACGATGCCGGCCTGCAGGAAGGACATGTGTCCGAAGAAATGCATTTCCTCCAGGTGTTCGGCCGGGATGCCCAGCGCCTCTGCAAGCGCATACGGGAACAGTCCCTGGTAGGCCAGGTTGTGGATGGTCAACAAGGTGGCCACTTCGGTGCCGTCCCAGCGCACGTAGGCAGCGGCCAGCGCGGTGGGCCAGTCGTTGAGGTGCAGCAGCCCCGGGGCCCAGTCCATCCCGGTGCGGCCAGCGGCGATTTCCGCCGCTGCGTGCGAGAGGGTCGCGAAGCGGATCGCGTTGTCCTTCCATTCCTTGCCTGCGGCGTCCACGTAGGGCGACCCTTCGCGATCGAACAACGGGCCGTTCAACAGGACATAGATCGGCAACCCGTCGGTCTGCAGTGCACGCCCGATGCGGCAGGCAGGCAGGTGACCCCGCGGCGCCACGCTGCCGACCACTTCGATCGAACGCAGGCGTGAGAGGACTTCCGGGTAGCCCGGAATCAATACCCTGACATCACAGGCGCTGCGCAGTGCGCGCGGCAACGAGGCGGCGACATCGCCCAGGCCGCCGGCCTTGATGAAATCCGCCATCTCCGACACCACGAAAAGCACCGGCTCGCCGCGGTCTACCGAGGTCAGGGTGGGAACGAACCTACCGCGCACATCGCGCCGGCGCAGGCGCTGGCTCGCCTTGCGCGCGACAGGTGACGGCGACGGACGACTGAATGGGGCAATGGTGTTCATCAGGTAGCTCGAAGGGCGTGCAGAATGGCGTGCCCAGCCGCCAGGAAGCAGCGGGGCCTAAAGGGAAAGTCGGCGCGGGCGTGGGGGACGCTGGCGAAGCTCTTGCAGTGAATCTATACCTGCGATCAATCAAACCTTCGTGAAATCGCTGCGTTGTCTTTGTGACATCGCGTGATGTGCGACGAACATCGCCGCATGAGCCGATCATCTGAACAGCTTCAGCGGCTGGTATCGCCACGTACCGCTTACCGATAGCGCCGCAGTGCGCGGCAACGCATCCGCGCACGGATTGGCTGAAGATTTCAGATTCGCGCGTCGCGGGCAGCGCGTCGGGCGCCGTGTGCGCGCCGATTTCCGCGACCCTCGCGACCCTGCACGCTAGCGGACCGGCAGCTCAGCGCGACGGCGATGAAGCGCGTTCGCCGGCCGCTGCCGGACGGCCGTCAAGCAGATGCAGGACCTGCTCACCGAACACGGCCACATCCTCTGGATCATGGCTTATCAGCAACAACGGCATGCCGGCCTGCTTGAGCACGGCCTGCAGCTCGATGCGCAGGTGCGCACGCAGATCGTGGTCCAATGCAGCGAAGGGTTCATCCAGCAACAGCGCACGGGGACGCGTCACCAGCGCCCTGGCAAGCGCGACGCGCTGCCGTTGCCCGCCTGAAATCTGCGACGGCAGCAGTTCACCAAGACGGTCGATGCGCAGCACGCGCAGCCAGCTCTCGACCTCGGCATGGCGGCTGCCGCGCCGCGCGTTCCACCATCCGCGCTGCACCCCGAAGGCCACGTTCTGGCGCACGGTGAGGTGCGGGAACAGCGCGTAATCCTGGAAGACGTAGCCCAGCCGGCGAGCGCGTGCGGGCACGCAGATCCCCGCTTCGGCGTCGAACAGCACCTGGCCGTCGAGCACGATGCGACCAGCATCAGGCCTGAGCAGCCCGGCGATTGCTTTCAGGGTGAGGCTCTTGCCCGCCCCGGAGGGACCGAACAGCACCACGCGACGCTGCGTGCACTGCAGGTGTACCTGCAGCCGGAAATGTTCACCCGAGGCATGCAGGTGGCGCTGGATGTCCGCCTCAAGCCACATCGCGGGCCTCCCTGGGGCGTCCACCGACCAGCCGGGCCGCGACCAGCAGCACCACGATGCACACCGCCGAGGTGAGCAGCACCAGCGCATTGGCGCGCCCATCCTGGCCGGCCTGCACCGCTTCGTAGATGGCGATGGACAAGGTCTGCGTGCGCCCGGGAATGCTGCCGGCCACCATCAGCGTGGCGCCGAATTCCCCCATCGCGCGGGCGAACGCCAGCAACAGGCCCGCCAGGATGCCGCGCCAAGCCAGCGGCAGCGTGATGCGGAAGAACACCGCCGCTTCGCTGGCGCCCAGCGTGCGCGCCGCCTGCTCCAGTTGCCCGTCCACGCCTTCGAAGGCCGCGCGCGCCGGCTTGAACACCAGCGGAAGGGCCGCGATCGCAGCGGCGATCACGGCCGCCTGCCAGGTGAAGACCAGGTTGATGCCGAAGCTGGACTGCAGCCACCCCCCGAGCGGACCATTGCGGCCAATCAGCACCAGCAGGTAATAGCCCAGCACGGTCGGCGGCAGCACCATCGGCAGGGTCAGCAGTGTGTCCAGCAGTTCGCGCCCGGGGAAGCGGCGGCGCGCCAGCAACCAACCCAGCGCCACACCCAGCACGAGGTTGATCGCGGTGGCCCATCCGGCCACTTTCAGGGACAACCCGAGTGCGCTCCAGTCCAGGTCCATCGATCAGGGCGAGCTGAAGCCATGCCGGCGCAGGATCGCCTGGCCCGCTGCCGACTGCACGAAGGCGACGAAGCGCTGCGCTTCAATCGCCCTGCTGCTGTGCGAGGCCACCGCCAGTGGATAGGTGATGCCAGCGCTTATCGGGACCTGGAACGCACGTTTGACACGGCCTGGCATCGCCTGCGCGTCGGTGGCATAGACAAAACCCGCGTCCACCTCACCGCGCGCCACGTAATCCAATGACTGGCGCACGTTCTGGGTGGTGATCGCCTTGCGCTGCACGCCCGTCCACAGTGCGGCGGACTGCAGCGCGGCGCGTGCATAACGCCCCACCGGCACGCTGTCCGGGTTGCCGATGGCTACCCGCGTGACGTCCGGTTGCGCAAGTGACTGCAACGAGGTCAGGGGCAGGCGGCTGTCCGGCGGCACGATCACCCACAGCGCGTTGCGCGCGAATACCCGGCGCGTGGCCGGGTCCACGTGGCCGCCCTTCACCGCCTGGTCCATGGTCGCTTCATCGGCCGATGCCAGCACGTCCACCGGGGCACCGCGCGCGATCTGCTGCAGCAACACGCCGGAGGCGGCGAAGTTCAGGTCGACCCGGGTGCCCGGATGTGCGTTCTGGTAGGCGGTTGCGATCTCGCGAAAGCTCTCGGTCAGGCTCGAGGCGGCCGATACGGTCAGGTCCGCCGCACTCGCCAGGGGCGCAGCGGCGAGCAGCAGCAACGCGGTGATCCAGGCTTTCATCTGGCAGGTCTCTTTCATGCTGCGGGGGGCAGCGAGGCGGGGCCGGCACCCTCGGCGAGGTGGCACAGCGAACAGCCTTCGCTCCAGACACTGTCGCCGTCCTGGTAGTGCTCCTGTTTCCAGATCGGACTGCGGTGCTTGACGGCTTCGATCAGCGCGCGGCAGGCCTTGAAGGCCTCGTCGCGGTGCGGTGTTCCGGCGGCCACCACCACCGCCGTATCGCCGACCCCCAGGCGGCCCTTGGCATGTGCCACGTAGAGTTTCACCCGCGGCCCGAACTGCCCGCGGACCTCACCGACCAGTCGTTCGAACTCAGCCATCACCAGCGGCTCGAACAGATCGTAGGTGATGCCCAGTACGGCGCGTCCCTGGTTGAGGTCGCGCACCTTGCCGATGAACACATCGATGCCGCCGAAGCCGGGATCGGACACGAAGGCGATCGCCTCGGCCGCGTCGATGGCCGCGCCGGCGCGGTCGACGATCATCCACTGGTCCTGCTCTGCCATGCTCATCCTCCGCTCACCGGCGGCAGGATCGCCACGCGCCCGTCATCGGGCAGCGCGTCATCATCGCGCAGGACGCGCTGCTGGTCGGAGAACGCCGAATACTCCAGCAATCCAGCGCGGAACGCGGGCCAGCGCACCGGCAGCAGCGCTTGCAGCGCCGCGCGCAGATCCGCCACCCGCCCCCCGGCCACATCCACGGCGATTTCGCGCGTGGGATCCAGTTCGGAAAACGCGCCGAACAACTGCACCTTCACCTGCCTCATGCCTGCTCCTTTCCATTCAACTGCAGGGGCGTCGCGTGGCCCCAACCCAGCACCTGCACCCGGCTTCCCGCCGGGGCACGGTCACCTGTTCCGTCCAGTACCGCCCACGCATTGGCCCGCAACGAAGACTTCAGCCGGAACGACTCCTGCCCGGCCAACACGCGCACCCACAGCTGCCCACGGGCATCGATCTCAACCCGCGCACGCGCATGGAAGCGCAGGCCTTCCGGTTTGTCCGCAGCGGCCAGCAGCGGCAACTGCAAGGGAACCTCCGCGGGCAGGCCGAGCATGCCGCGCAGCAGCGGCTCCACGAAGAAGCGCTGACCGACCGCGGTCGATACCGGATTGCCCGGCAGGCCGAAGTACAACGCGCCGCAGGGCAGTCGCGCGAACAATACCGGCTTGCCCGGGCGGATCGCCACCTTGTGGAACAGGATGTGCGCGCCGCGCGCCTGCAACGCGGCAGGAATGAAATCGTAGCGGCCGGCAGACACCGCGCCGGTACTCACCAGCACCTGTGCGCCAGCCGCGAGCGCCCGGTCCAGCGCCGCATCAAAGGCGGCCACCTCGTCACCCACCAGCGCATCGGCAACCACCTGTGCACCGGCCGACTGCAGCCGGGCGATCAGCGCGGGCCGGCTGCTGTCACGGATCTGTCCGGACTGCAGTGCCTGGCCGGCCTGGCTGACCAGCTCCTTGCCGGTAGTGATGACGGCCGCGCGCGGACTGGCCCTGACCCTCACCTGCGCGGCGCCGATGGCATGCAGCAGGCTCAGCGCATTGAGGTCCAGGCACTCACCTTCTGCCAGCACCTGTTCGCCGGACTGCACATCCTGGCCGCGCAGGCGCACGAACTGGAAAGGCGCTACGTCGGCGCGCAGGCGCACCCGCAGCGGGCGTCCGCCTTCGCTGCGGAGGATCTCCACCTGCTCCACCGGCACCACGCTGTCCAGCCCATCAGGAAGACGCGCCCCGGTCATTATTTCCCATGCCCCGTTGCCCGCCACGCTTGCCGCATCCCCGGCGGCCTGCCAACCGAACACATCGAATTCACTGCCCGCCGTGGCCATGGATCCGTCCAGGCGCAGCGCGAAGCCGTCCATCGCGGAATTGTCGAACGGAGGAACGCACTGCGGGCTGTAAACGGCCGCGGACAGCGTGCGGCCGCACGCCTGGTCCAGCGCGACCGGCTCGTCCGGCAACAACGGTGCCGCCTCCAGCACGATGCGCAGCGCCTCGGCATAGGCGATCACGCGTGCCCCCTGCCCGTCACCATCGCCAGGGCATGGCCCAGCAACGGCGCCAGCATCTCCAGACATTGCGCGGCGGCGCGCGGGCTGCCCGGCAGGGCGAACACCAGCATGCCGCCCAGCTGCACCGCCTCGGCCCGACTGAGCCAGCCCATCGGCGTGTGCTGGGCACTGAGCGCGCGCAGCATCTGCGCCAGCCCCTCGACCCGCCGGCCGCCCAGCGACTGCAGCGCTTCAGGGGTCAGGTCACGCGGCCCCAGGCCGGTGCCGCCGGTGCACAGGCACAGCTGCACGCCCTCGGCCGCCAGCGCGCGCAGGCGCGAGGCAAGCGGTTCGATGCCATCAGCCAGCACCTCGGCGAACGCGACCTCCGCGCCCAACGCCTGCAGGCCCTGCACCAGCACCGGCCCGGAACGGTCCTCATAGCGGCCATCGCTGGCACGATCACTCAGCGTCAGCACCGCGCTGCGTGCGCCCTGCAGCTGCAGCGGCGGACGCGGCGCGAAGCGTTCGGTTTCCTGCGCATCCATGCCCTGCGGATGGACCCATACCCCGCGCTTGCCCCCTTCCTTGAACAGCAGCCGCACGCCACTGATCTCCAGCGCCGGTTCCACTGGTTTGGTCAGGTCGTACAGGGTCAGCAGCGCGGCGTTGACCCCCGCCAGCGCTTCCATCTCCACACCGGTACGGGCCTCGCTGGCGCACTCGCACCACACGCGGATGGCGTGTCGTCCGGGCACCGGCGCACAGTGCACGCGCACCAGTTCCAGCGGCAGCGGATGGCACAGCGGCATCAGCGCGGAGGCCATCTTGGTACCCTGCAGCCCGGCGATTTCTGCCATCACCAGCGCATCGCCCTTGGGCAGGCGGCGCTCGAGGATCATCGGATACGCCAGCGGGCCGGCCAGCAGCTCGCCGACCGCCACCGCGCGGCGTCGGGTGATCCGTTTGTCACGCACATCGGCCATGTGGAAGGCCGCGCTCATCTCACCACTCATGCTGTGTTTCATCCTCCAATGGAGGCCAGGTGCGGGATCAACCCGGTCTGGCCCTGGTGCAAGCCGTGCCCGGCCGCCTTCAACCCGAGTTGGGTCGTGATGCGGGCCAGCAGGGCGTCGAAGTCGTCGTCGGACTGCAGCAGCGGACGCAGCGGCACGCCGAACTCACCGAACAGGCACAGCCGCAGGTCACCACGCGCGGTCACCCGCAGGCGGTTGCAGCTGCTGCAGAAATCACGGGCGTACGGCGCGATGATGCCGACCGTGCCACGGTGCCCCGGATGGCCAAACTCGCGCGCCGGCCCGGCATCGGGATAACGCGGACGCTCGCTCCAGCCGGCCTCCAGCAACTGGGTGATGACCTCGTCCGCGCGCCGGTGGTGCTGCAGGAAGTAGGCCTCGTTGTCGCCGGTGCGCATCAGTTCGATGAAGCGCACGCTGACCGGTCGCTCGCGCAGGAAGTCCATCCACTGCGGCAGCTCGTCATCATTGACCCCGCGCAGCAGCACCGCATTGAGTTTCACCGATGGAATATCCAAGGCCTGCGCCATCTGCAGGCCCTGCAGGATTTCCGGCTGCCGGTCGTGGCCGGTCAGGGCATGGAAACGATCGCGCCGCAGGCTGTCCATGCTGACGTTGAGCGCGGTCAGCCCGGCACGATGCCAGCCGGGCAGCCGACGGGGCAGCAGCGTGCCATTGGTGGTGATGGCCACCTTGCGGATGCCCGGCACGGCGGCAACCACTTCGATGATCTGCTCCAGGTCCTTGCGCAGGCTGGGCTCGCCACCGGTCAGGCGGATCTTGTGCATACCCAGTGCCGCGAAGCCACGCACCAGCCGCTGGATTTCCGCCACGCCAAGAAACCCCGTGCCGGCTTGGCCGTGATAGCCATCGGGCAGGCAGTAACTGCAGCTGAAGTTGCAGGCTTCGGTGAGTGACAGGCGCAGGTACGGGAAACGACGGCCGAAGCTGTCCCCGAGCGCAGTGGCGCTCCCATCGACCATCGCGCCGCTCCGTCCTACCGCCATGCGTTGACCATCCTTCCGGTTTCCTTCGCCATCATGCTCTGCAGCGTACCGGTCGTGCCGTCGCGATGGGATGACTTTCGCGCGTGTCACGCTGCGGCGCCACCACGTTGCCCGGGCGCCGTTGATCGCGGCCCGGGCAACGGAGGCGCTGCAGGCCAGTGAATACGTATGCACGCCGATGCACGCTCTTGCACGCACGTGCATGGACTCGATAGCATGGCGATCCGCCCAGACCGCGTGCCCGCCGATGCCCTGCCCGTTGCATACGGCACCACTCCAATGAACAGTGCCGACACCCTCCCCGGCGAGCGCCAGCAGGCCATCCTGCAGTTGCTGCGCGAACACGGCCGTGTCCTGGCCACGCCGTTGGCGCTGCAGTTCGGCGTGTCGGAGGATTCCATCCGCCGCGACCTGCGCGACCTCGCCCAGCGCGGTCTTTGCCGGCGCGTGCACGGCGGCGCGTTGCCACTCACTCCGACCTTCCCGCCGCTGGCCGAGCGCCAGCAGCAGGACCTGCCGCGCAAGCAGGCACTCGCCGAGCAGGCGGCCGGCCTGGTCCGCCACGGTGAGCTCATCGCGCTGGATGCCGGATCGACCAACAGCGCCATCGCCGCGATGTTGCCGCGTCATCTGCAACTGCGGGTGGTCACCAACGCACCGGACATCGCCCTGCTGTTGATGGCGCGCGAGGGCATCGAGGTCAGCCTGATAGGCGGCCGCCTGGACCGGCGTTCCGGCGGGGTGCTCGGCAGCCAGGCGATGGAATACCTCGCCGGCCTGCACGTGGATGTCTGCTTCGCCGGCACCTGCGCGATCGACAGCGAGGGCACCGCCTGGGCCGTGGACGGCGAGGAAGCCGCGTTCAAGCGGGCGCTGGTGCGCTGCGCCGACCGGGTGGTCGTGGTAGCCGGCAATGAAAAGCTCGGCGCCATCGCCAGCCATCGGATCGCCTCGCGCGAGCAGGTTGACGTGCTGCTGCTTGAAGCCGATGCGCCCGCCGCGCTGGTCGATGCGCTGCGCCTGCAGGGGCTGGACGTGATCGTCAGCGCCGCTCCTTCCATCTGACTCCCCTACCGAGCCTACCGATGTCTGCAGCCTCCTTCCCCGTTGGCGCGCGGCAGCAACATGCCACGCGCGCCGTTTTCTTCCTGCCCGGCTTCGCCATCGCGGCCTGGGCCCCGCTGGTTCCCTTCGCCAAGGCACGCACCGGCCTGGATGAAGGCGGCCTCGGCCTGACCCTGCTCTGCCTGGGCGCCGGCTCGCTGCTGGCGATGCCGGTGGCCGGCGCCCTGGCGGCCCGCGTCGGCTGCCGCGCGGTGATGCTGGTGACCCTGCTGATGGCCGGCCTGACCCTGCCGCTGCTTGCCGTCGCACCGTCGGCGATCAGCCTGGCGCTGGCCCTGTTCGTGTTCGGGGCAGGTATCGGCGCCTGCGACTGCGTCATGAACCTGCAGGCGGTGATGGTCGAGCGCGATGCCCGGCGCCCGATGATGTCCGGATTCCATGCCTTCTACAGCATCGGCGGGGCAGTCGGCGCGGCGGCGATGACCGGCCTGCTCGCGCTCGGCGTGGCGCCATGGCTCGGCGCCTGCCTGCTGGTGGCGGCGATGGCCACGGTGGTGCTGGTGGCCGCGCCGCACTGGCGCGAAGAGCGCGCCGCCGGTGATGCGCCGATGTTCGCCATTCCACGCGGGATCGTACTGCTGATCGGCCTGTTGTGCTTCGTCGCCTTCCTCGGCGAGGGCGTGATGCTGGACTGGAGCGCAGTGTTCCTCAACCAGGTGCAGGACGTGCCGACAGGCCGCGCGGGACTGGGCTTCCTGGTGTTCTCCGTTGCGATGACCGTCACCCGTCTGTTCGGTGATCGCGCTGTGGCGTGGCTGGGCCCGCAGCGTGCGGTGCTGATCGGCGGCGCGGTGGCGGCCGCTGGCCTGCTGTTGGCCACCTTCGCCAGCGCGCTGCCGGTTGCACTGATCGGTTATGCGCTGGTAGGCCTGGGCTGCGCCAACATCGTGCCGGTGCTGTTCACCCTGGCCGGCAACCAGAAGGCGATGCCGGAAAGCCTGGCGATTCCGGCGGTCACCACGCTCGGCTACGCCGGGGTGCTGGCGGGCCCGGCGCTGGTCGGCTTCGTTGCCCAGCTGAGCAGCCTGGTGACCGCCTTCGTGCTGGTGGCCATCGCCCTGCTGCTGGTCGGTATTTCGGCGCGCGCGGTGCGCTGAGCGGCGGCGTCTCAGCGCTGGACCGACAACAAGCCGCGGCGGCGGAACCACCATTCCAGCGGCAGGGTGACCAGCGGCGGCACCGCCGCCAACAGCGCCAGCAGGGTCGCCCACCACGGCCAACGCAGGCGCAGTGCAGCCACCACGGTCACCGCCACGTAGGCCATGAACACCACCCCATGCAGCCGGCCGAACAGCCAGACCACCGATTCGGTGGTCTGCGGGCCGTATTTCAGCCACATGCCCAGCAGCAGGCCTGCCCAGGTCAGGGCTTCGAAGAAAGCAGTCCACGCAAACACGCGGCCCATCGGACTGATCGGGCGAAGAGAGGTCAAGCAGAACTCCGGTGGTGGGGCGAAGGATACGGATGATACGCATCCGCAGTGGTTAGCGGGTACGTGCATTCCTGGTGCACTCGCGCTTGCAGGCCCTTCGGTCCGGTGATAGCGTCGTAATTACTCCGTAATTACAAAGGTCAGTGGCATGACCCGTGTCTGGAACACCCTTGAGCAACAGCGCCAACAGCGGCTGCAGCGGGCCGCCGAGGCCGGACTGCAGCGCGAGGTGCCGCATACCCGCGTGATCGACCTGTTCGAGGCGGTCATCGAACCGGGCGACCGGGTCTGCCTGGAAGGCAACAACCAGAAGCAGGCTGACTTCCTTGCCGAGTCGCTGGCCCAGGTCAATCCAGAACGGGTGCGCGAGCTGCACATGGTGCAGTCGGTGTTGTCGCTGCCTTCGCATCTGGACGTATTCGAGCGTGGCATCGCCAAGCGACTGGACTTCTCGTTCTCTGGACCGCAGGGCGCGCGGCTGGCCGGGCTGGTGGCCGAAAGCCGCATCGACATCGGCGCCATCCACACCTACCTGGAGCTGTTCGGCCGCTATTTCATCGACCTCACCCCGAAGATCGCACTGGTGGCCGCGCAGGCCGCCGACCGCCACGGCAACCTCTACACCGGTCCCAATACCGAGGACACCCCGGTGATCGTGGAAGCCACCGCGTTCGGTGGCGGCATCGTCATCGCCCAGGTCAACGAAATCGTCGACACGCTTCCCCGCGTCGACATCCCGGCCGACTGGGTCGACTTCGTGACCCTGGCGCCGCGTCCCAACTACATCGAACCGCTGTTCACCCGTGATCCGGCGCAGATCTCCGAGATCCAGGTGCTGATGGCGATGATGGCGATCAAGGGCATCTACGCCGAATACGGCGTGCAGCGCCTCAACCACGGCATAGGTTTCGATACCGCGGCCATTGAACTGCTGCTGCCCACCTACGCGGAGTCGCTGGGGCTGAAAGGCAAGATCGGCAGCCACTGGGCGCTCAACCCGCATCCGGCGCTGATCCCGGCGATCGAATCCGGCTTCGTCAAATCCGTGCACTCCTTCGGGTCCGAGCTGGGCATGGAGAAGTACATCCAGGCCCGCCCGGATGTGTTCTTCACCGGCGCCGACGGCAGCATGCGCTCCAACCGCGCGTTCTCGCAGACCGCCGGGTTGTATGCCTGCGACATGTTCATCGGCTCCACGCTGCAGATCGACCTGCAGGGCAACAGTTCAACCGCGACCCGCGACCGCATCGCCGGTTTCGGCGGCGCGCCGAACATGGGCTCCGACGCCCGCGGCCGCCGCCACGCCAGTCCGGCCTGGCTGAAGGCCGGCCAGCAGGCCGCCCTGCCCGGCCAGATGCCGCGCGGACGCAAGCTGGTGGTGCAGATGGTGGAAACCTTCCGCGAACACATGGCGCCGGCGTTCGTCGACCGTCTCGATGCCTGGGAACTGGCCGAGCGCGCGAACATCCCGCTGCCGCCGGTGATGATCTACGGCGACGATGTCACCCACATCCTCACCGAAGAGGGCATCGCCAACCTGCTGCTGTGCCGTACGCCGGAAGAGCGCGAACAGGCGATCCGCGGGGTCGCCGGCTACACCGCCGTCGGCATGGCGCGCGACAAGGCGATGGTGGAGAACCTGCGCGACCGCGGCGTGATCCGTCGCGCCGAAGACCTTGGCGTGCGCAGCCGCGATGCCAGCCGCGACCTGTTGGCCGCGCGCTCGGTGAAGGACCTGGTGCACTGGTCCGGCGGCCTGTACGACCCGCCCAAACGTTTCCGCAACTGGTAAGGGACACTCTGCATGGAAACCCTTCGTTATCGTTTTCCCGGGACCCAGGAACTTGGCAGCGCCGAGCTGCATGCGCTGGTCGGCGTGGTCGCCTCCGGCAACCTGGAAGTGCTGGTCGAGCCGGCTCCACTGGATGGCGCGATGGAGATCGAGGTGATCACCTCCGCGCGCGGGTTCGGCGACGTCTGGCAGGCGGTGCTGGCCGATTTCGCCGCCCGCCACCCGCTGCGCGATGTCCGCCTGTCACTGAATGATGCCGGCGCCACCCCGGCGGTGGTCAGCCTACGCCTGCAGCAGGCGCTGGAAACCCTTGCCGAACGCGGGAGTGAGGCATGAACCAGCGCAGCTACTATGAAGCCGATGCGCGCGAGCGCATCGAGGGCCTGCTGGATGCCGGCAGCTTCAGCGAATTCTTCGGGCCGCGCCGCCGCACCATCAGCCCGCACCTGGCGCAGCTGGACGTGCCCGGCGCGTTCGACGATGGCATCGTGGTCGGTGCCGGGCGCCTGCAGGGGCGCGAGGTGCTGGTCGCTGCACAGCAAGGCGCCTTCATGGGCGGCGGCGTCGGCGAGGTGCATGGCGCCAAGCTGACCGGCCTGCTGGAACGCGCCCGCGAGCAGCGCCCGGACGCGGTGTTGTTGCTGCTGGACAGCGGCGGGGTGCGCCTGCATGAGGCCAATGCCGGGCTGATCGCCATCTCCGAAATCATGCGCGCGGTCCTTGCCGCACGCGCCGAGGGTGTTCCGGTCATCGCGCTGGTGGGCAGCGGCAATGGTGCATTCGGTGGCATGGGCATCGTCGCCCGCTGCTGCTCGGCCGTGCTGATGTCCGAAGAAGGCCGTCTGTCGCTGTCAGGCCCGGAGGTGATTGAAACCGTCCGCGGCGTGGAAGAGTTCGACTCGCGCGATCGCGCGCTGGTGTGGCGGGTGACCGGTGGCAAGCACCGCTACCTGACAGGCGAGGCATCCGCGCTGGTGGCCGACCACATGCAGGCCTTCGCCGATGCCGCGATCGCCGCGATTGCCGCGTGCGACCCGGACCAGGATCCGCTGGCCGCGCTCGAACAGGCGCAGCAGCAGCTGGAAGCGCGGATCGCCGCTTACGGCGACTGCCGTGACGCGCTGGAGATATGGGCCCGCCAGGGCATCGCCGACCCCGACCGGCTGCCGCTGCTGGATACGGCCGCCTTCCTCGACGCGGTTGCCGCGCGGAGCGTCCCATGAACCTTGACCAGTTGCTGCCGGCGCTGTTCCCCGCCGGCCATCGCATCGAACGCAACGACGACGTGCTCACCGGGACGGCAACCACCGCCGCCGGCGAGGTGACGGTGATCGGCACCGCCAACAAGCTGGAGGTCGGCGTGGACCATGCGCTGGCACTGTCGGCCTGCGTGCTGGCCAGTACCCGCGGCCATCCCGCACGACCGATCGTGATGCTGGTCGATACCGCCGGCCAGCGGCTGGCGCGGCGCGATGAACTGCTGGGCATCAACGGTTGCTTCGCCCACCTGGCGCGCAGCCTGGAGCTGGCGCGCCGGCGCGGCGCCGCTCTGGTCAGCCTGGTCTACGGTGAATCGGTCAGCGGCGGTTTCCTGTCCTTCGGCCTGATGGCCGACCGCATCCTCGCCCTGCCCGAGGCACAGGTACGGGTGATGGACCTGCGCGCGATGGCGCGTGTCACCAAGCAACCGCTGGAAAAGCTGCAGGCACTGAGCCTGAGCTCGCCGGTGTTCGCACCCGGCGTGGACAACTACGTACGCATGGGCGCGGTGGAGGCGGTCTGGCAGGGTGACCTGGCCGCCGCGCTGGCTGCCGCGCTGAGCGAACCGCAACGGCTGGACCTGCGCCGAGAGCGCGGGCTGGAACGTGGCGGTCGATTGCTGGCGCACGACGTCGCCCGCGCCGTGGCCGCAGGCGAGGCCTGAAAAATGCATCGCCACGACCTGGTCTGGATCGACCCGCAGGCGAGGTGGACCACGCTGAGTCCGCAGGCCGAACCGCGCCTGCGCGCGTGGATGCAGGCGCGCCTGCCGCTGGTGGTGGCGCGGCGTGACCCCGCCGCCGACGGCGTGCAGCTGCGGCTGGGCGTGCCGTTGCCGCTGGATGAGGGGCGGCAACGGTTGTCGCTGCGGATCAAGCGCGAGGCGGTCATCCGTCACGCGGCCCCGCCGCGGTTGACCGAGGTCATCGATGCGCTGTCGGCGCCGTGGCGCCCTGCCCTGCAGGCGCTGCAAGACCACTGCGCGGCCCAGGCACTGTTTCCACGCGTGTTTGGCAGCCACGCCTGGCAGGCGATCACCGGTCTGGATTATCTGCATCCCGGCTCCGACCTGGACCTGCTCTGGCGGGTCGACGGACCCCGCCAGGCATCGCAGGTCTGCCGCCTGCTGCAGGACTGGGAAGCGCTGCACGGGCTGCGTGCCGATGGCGAACTGGTGTTCGATGCGGCGCAGGCCGTGAACTGGCGCGAGTACGCCGGCGAAGCCGCGCAGGTGCTGGTCAAGGGCGATGCCGCCTGCTGGCTGGCAGCGCGTTCACGCCTTGCCGGCGCGGAGCTGCCCGCATGAGTGCGCTGGCCCGCCCGCTTTCCACGGCCGTGCCGCGCGCGCGTCCGCTCGGTCGCCTTGCGATCGTCGCGCTGCACGCCGAACTGGCCTGCAGCCCGAAGCCCGGACTGGTCACTCCCTTCAGCCGTGGCAGCCACCAGGACATGGATGCCGGCACCTTCCTGCGCAGCCTGTTCGCGCTGCGCGGTTACTTCACGGCGATCGCCGCACAGGCCGCCGCCAGCGCCGATTTCGTGCCGCTGCGCCAGCTCGGCATCCAGGCCGAGCGCGGCATGCTGGCCGCCACCGGCAACGTCAATACGCATCGCGGCGCGATCTTCAGCCTCGGCCTGCTGGTGGCTTCGGCGGCGCGGCTGCACGCTGAAGGCTGCCCTGCCCCTTCCGCCGATGCGGTGTGCGACGGCGTGCGCCGGTGGCGCCACGCCCTGCTGCAGGCGCCGCTGGATGCCGGCAGCCCCGGCCAGCGTGCGCGTGCCCGCCATGCCGTCCCGGGGGTGCGCGAACAGGCGGCCGCGGGCTTCCCGCTGCTGCACGCGGTGGCCGTACCGGTGCTGCGCGCCGCGCTGGCCGATGGGCTGGCGCGCGATGCCGCCCTGCTGCAGACGTTGATGCAGCTGGTCGCGGTCACCGATGACCTCAACCTGCTGCATCGTGGCGGCGCCGAAGGCCTGGCGTTCGCACAGGCACAGGCACGCGGCTTCCTTGACGCCGGCGGCGTGCGCGCAGGCGATGCCCCCGCGCACATGGCACGGATCTGCCACGCTTTCGAAGAGCGGCGACTCAGCCCGGGCGGCAGCGCCGACCTGCTGGCCTGCGCGCTGTTCCTGCTGCAGCAGGAGGCCGCATGAGCCTGGCCATCCTGTGCCCCGGACAGGGCGGCCAGCATCCGGACATGTTCCGTCGCGTGCAGGCAGACCCTGATGCCTGCGCCTTGCTGGCGGCGGCGGCTGTGCTGCTCGGCGATGCGCCCACCGCTGCCGCCAACCGCCCGATACGTTTCGACAACGCCATCGCACAACCGCTGGTCTGCGCCGGCGCACTCAGCCATTGGCTGGCGCTGAAAGCACGCCTGCCGGTGCCCACGGTGGTTGCCGGCTACAGCGCCGGCGAACTGGCCGCGCACGCGGTGGCCGGCAGCTGCGATGCGACGGCCTGCCTGCAGCTGGCCGTGCGCCGCGCCGCCTGCATGGACGCAGCCAGTCCGGCAGACGCCGGCCTGCTGGCGGTACTGGGGCTGGAACGCGGCAGCATCGAGGCGCTGTGCGCCGGGCGCGGCGTGACTGTCGCCATCCTCAACGGTGACGACCACAGGGTGCTGGGCGGTCTGCGCGCCGACCTTCTGGCCGTGCAGGCCGACGCCGAACAACGCGGCGCGCGCTGCGTGGTGTTGCCGGTCCACGTGCCGGCGCATACCCCGCTGCTGGCCGCCGCCGCCACCGCGTTCACCCAGGTGCTGGATGACACGCCACTGCACGCCCCACGGCTGCCGCTGCTGGCCGGCATCGACGGCCGCCGCGTGGCCACGCCGGACCAGGTCCGCAACACGCTGGCCGCCCAGATCGCCCACACCGTGCAGTGGCAGGGCGTGATGCAGCAGGCCGTCGAGCGCGGCGCGCGGGTGTTCCTGGAACTGGGTCCCGGCAGTGCATTGAGCCGTCTCGCGCGCGAACTGCATCCGCAGCTGCAGGCGCGATCGGTGGAGGATTTCCACACGCTGGAGGGCGTCGTGGAATGGGTGGAAACGGCCTGCGCGCGCGCATGAGCGGGCGCATCGGCCACGCAGTCGAAGCACTACCCCTGGATGGCGGGTCGCCATCGGAAGCAACGAACCAGGTGTCTCGGGAGGGCGCATGAGTCCGGAAATCGCAACGATCATCGGTCTGGTGATCATGTTCATCGTGGCCACGGCCCTGCCCATCAACATGGGTGCCGTGGGCTTTGCATTGGCGTTCATCGTCGGCGGTATCTGGGTCGGCATGGACGGCAAGGACGTCCTTGCCGGATTCCCCGGCGACCTGTTCCTGACCCTGGTCGGCATCACGTATCTGTTCGCCATCGCGCAGAAGAACGGCACCATCGACCTGCTGGTGCACTGGGCGGTGAAAGCAGTAAGAGGCCACATCGTGGCCATCCCGTGGGTGATGTTCATCGTGACTGCGGTGCTTACCGCATTCGGTGCGCTGGGTCCGGCGGCGGTGGCGATCATCGGCCCGGTCGCACTGCGCTTTGCCAAGCAGTACAGGATCAACCCGTTGATGATGGGCCTGCTGGTGATCCACGGTGCGCAGGCCGGCGGCTTCTCGCCGATCAGCGTGTATGGCGGCATCACCAACCAGGTGGTGCAGAAGGCGGGACTGGACGTCACGGAAATGGCGGTGTTCCTGACCAGCCTCGGCTTCAACCTGCTGATGGCTTTCATCTGCTTCTTCGCCTTCGGCGGCATCGCGTTGCTGCGTCGTGGGCGTGCGGTGGCCGAAGAACCGCTGGTCGCCGGCGTGCAGGCGTCATCGCGCCAGTTCGCCATTGAAGGCCATGGCGCGGTGGTCAGTGCCGGCGGCGGCACCCTGTCCAACGACCCGCAGGCACTGGACGAAGTCCGCATCAACCGCGACCGCCTGATCACCCTGGTGGGCCTGCTGGGCCTGGGCGTGGCGGCACTGGTGTATGACCTCAACGTGGGCCTGGTCGCGATCACCGTCGCGGTCGCCATCGCGCTGGCCTCGCCTTCCGCGCAGAAGGGCGCGGTGGATGGCATCAGCTGGTCCACCGTGCTGCTGATCAGCGGCGTGGTGACCTATGTCGCGGTGCTGCAGAAGGCTGGCGCGGTCGACTTCGTCGGCCACGGCGTCGGGGCCATCGGCATCCCGCTGCTGGGTGCGCTGCTGGTCTGCTACGTGGGGGGCATCGTCTCGGCGTTCGCCTCGTCGGCGGCCGTGCTCGGCGCCACGATCCCGCTGGCAGTCCCGTTCCTGATGCAGGGTCACCTCAGCGCCGCTGGGGTGATCTGCGCGCTGGCGGTGTCGTCCACGGTGGTGGACGTCAGCCCGTTCTCCACCAATGGCGCGCTGGTGGTGGCGTCGGCGGCGAAGGAGGAGCGCGAGGCACTGTTCCGTCGCTTCCTGGTCTACAGCGGACTGGTGGTGGCCTTCGGCCCGCTGCTGGCATGGTTGCTGTTCGTGGTACCGGGCTGGATGTGATCCGTCCGGGAGGGGGCGACCGTTGGTCGTCACCTCCCGGTGCACCCGCTAGACTGATGCATCCACCTGGACTGCGCTTCGACCATGCCCCCGGCCCCCGGCCCCCGTAAAAGCACCCGCCGCGTGCCACTCTATGAAGAGGTGGCCGAACAACTGCGGCAGAAGATCTACGATTACCTCCTGCCACCGGGCGAATGGATCGACGAACCGGCACTGGCCGAGGAACTCGGCATCAGCCGTACGCCGCTGCGCGAAAGCCTGAAACTGCTGGCCGCCGAAGGCCTGGTGCAGATTGATGCCGGGCGTGGCAGCCGGGTCACCCGCCTCACCCTGGAAGACCTCAACCAGCTGTTCCCGGTGATGGCGATGCTGGAAGGCCGCTGCGCGCACGATGCGGTGCGCCGCATAGATGACGCCGGCATCGCCCAGCTGCAGGCCCTGCACGATGCGATGGAAGCGGCGGCTGCGGCCGGCGACCTGGCCGAGTACTACCGCAACAACTACTTCATCCACGAATCCCTGCAGACCCACGCCGGCAATCCGTGGCTGATCCGGGTGACCCATGACCTGCACCGGATCCTGAAGATGCACCGTGGCCGCCAGCTGCTGACGCCGGGCCGGATGGCGCAGTCACTGGCCGAACACCGCGAGCTGATGGACTGCATCCGCCGTCGGGATGCAGCTGCCGCCGAAGCGACGATGAACCGCCACCTGCTCAGCCAGGGTGAAGCGCTGGCCGCCTACGTCGCGGCCGGCGGTCAGCTGAATGTTCCCGCGCCGCTGCCGCGCGAAGGCGGCGTCTAAGCACCAGCGCCTGGCTCACCGCAGGGCGAAACTCACCGCGCGCAGCAGTTCGGACAGGTTGAACGGCTTGGGCAGCAGGCCCATGCCCGGCCCGAGGAACTCGTTGCGCACCGTTGCGCGTTCGGTGTAGCCGGTAATGAACAGCACCGGCAGGCGGGGACGCAGCTCGCGAGCGGCATCGGCCAACTCACGACCGTTCATGCCCGGCAGGCCGACATCGGACAGCAGCAGCGCGATACCCTCGTCGTCGCGCAGTTCGCGCAGCGCCTGCCGCGCATCGGCCACCGCGATGACCTCGTATCCTGCCTCACGCAGCATGTCCTGCACCATCTGGCGCACCGAATCGGTGTCGTCCACCACCAGGATCCGCTCGAAGCGGCCTACCGGTGTTTCACCGCGCTCACCGGCCACCTCGATCTTGGCCGCATCGCCCAATGGCAACAGCAGTTCCACTTCGGTCCCTACCCCGGGTTCGCTGCTGATGCGTGCCACGCCGCCGCTCTGGCGGGCAAAGCCATAGGTCATCGACAGACCCAGCCCGGTGCCCTCGCCCTGTGGCTTGGTGGTGAAGAACGGTTCGAAGACCTTCTTCAGCAGGTGCGCTTCGATGCCACTGCCGTTGTCCATCACCTTCACGCTGATGTAGTCGCCGGCGGCCAGGCTGTAGTCGCCTTCCACCGCGGTGCGCTCACCGCGGATGCGGATCAGGCCGTTGCCACCCAGCGCATCGCGCGCGTTGATCACCAGGTTCAGCACCACGCTTTCGAACTGGTTGGGATCGGCCAGTGCCACCAGCGGTGCGTCGCCGAGTTCGAACTCCAGCTCGATGTTCTCGCCGATGGTCCGCCGCAGCAGGTCTTCCAGCGAATGCACGCGCTGGGCCACGTCGAACGGCTGCGGATCCAGCGGCTGCTTGCGCGCGAAGGCCAGCATGCGCTGGGTCAGCGCCGCGGCACGGGTGGCCGAACTGGACGCGGCATCGATGTAGCGGCCGAGCCGCTCCAGCTTGCCGCTGTCGGCCGCCAGTTCGATCATGTCCAGGCCGGAGATGATGGTGGTCAGCAGATTGTTGAAGTCGTGCGCGATGCCGCCGGTCAACTGGCCCAGCGCATCCATCTTCTGCGCCTGCAGCAGCTCGGCTTCGGTGCGCTCGCGCTCGGAAATCTGGTACGCCAGTTCGCGGCGCTGTTCGCGGTCGCGCTCGTGGTGGGCGGTGATGTCTTCCACCACCACCAGCCCTTGGTCGGGCTGCTGGTACGGGGTCAGGCGCCACTGGGTCATGCGCGGGGTCCCGCCCGGATTGGGCAGGGCGACGGTGCCCTGCCAGCGCTCGCGCCGCTGCAGCGCCCCACGCAGCCCATCGATGAAATCGCCTGCCCCGCCGAGCCGGTCCAGGGGCGAGCCGCCACTGATGCCGGTGCCCAGCAACCGGGCGAAGGCATCATTGGCATCGCGCACGCTCAGGTCGGCGTTCAACACCGCGATGGGCGCGTTGATCTGGCGGAAGATCTCGCCGAAACGGGCCTCGGCCTCGCGCAGCGCATCTTCGGCGCGGCGGGCCCGCAGCAGGCTGCGCAAGGTAGCCAGCAACACTTCCGGATCGACCGGGTGGGTGAGGTAGCCGTCGGCACCGGCGTCCAGCCCGGTGATCATGTCCCCGGTGCTGATCGAAGCCGCCGACACGTGCACCACCGGCAGCAGCGCGGTACGCGGTTGTGCGCGCAGCTCGCGGACCACGTCGAAGCCGCTCATGTCGGGCAGGTTCACATCCAGCACGAGCGCTGCGAAGTCATTGACCGCCACCGCATCCAGCCCGTCCTGTCCCATCCCGGCTTCATCCACGCGGAAACCGTGATGCTCCAGCACCCGTCGCACTGCATAGCGCGTGGCTACGTTGTCATCCACGATCAGGATGCGGTCACGGTGCGGCATCGACGGCCTCTGCTGCGGTTTCAAGTTTCACCGGTACCACTACGAAGAACTCCGAGCCTTCGCCCTGCACGCTGTTGACCCCGACATGGCCACCCAGCAGTCCGGCGAAGCGCTTGCACAGCGACAGCCCCAGCCCGGTACCTCGCAGGCGCTTCTGCAGCGGTGAATCGACCTGCATGAAATCCTCGAACAACGCCGCCTGCATCTCCTGCGGGATGCCGATGCCGGTGTCGCGCACGCTGAAGCGCACCGCCGCATCGCCTTCCAGCTCGGCGGAGACCACGATCCGGCCGCGCGGGGTGAACTTCAATGCATTGGACACGTAATTGCGCAGGATCTGCGCCAGCTTCTTGTCATCGGTGTACAGCATCGGCAGCTGCGGCGGCGCGATGAACTCCAGCTCTATGTCGTTGCCTTCGACCAACGGGCGGAACATGCCGCGCAAGGCCGAGAACAGATCCATCAAGTCGAACCAGCCCGGTGAAATGGTGATACGCCCCGCTTCGATCTTGGCCAGGTCGAGCAGGTCGTCGACCATCTCGCGCAGCTCGCTGGCGGCGTTGCTGATGAACAGCACCTGCTGGCGCTGTCCGCTGCTGAGCTCGCCGTCCATGCCATCGTCGAGCAGCCGGGTCATGCTCAGGATCGACCCGAGCGGCGTGCGGAACTCGTGGCTCATGTAGGACAGGAAGCGGCTCTTCAACTCGGACACCTGGCGCAGCTGTTCGGCCTGCTGGTCCAGTTCGCCATACAGCGCCAGCACCCCCTGGTTGGTCTCGTCCAGCTCAGCGCGCAGGCCTTCGTTCTCCGCGCGGAGACGCTCCATTTCCTGCTGCGGGGACAGATCGGTGACGCTCATCGGAAGGCTCCCACGCGCAGCGCGACGACGCAGACATCATCGCGACCACGATCAAAATCACGTTGCAGCACGGCAACCACCAACGCGGGATGGCGATGCTGCAGCCCAGGGTAATCGCGCAGGCTCCACCGCGCCTGCAGTCCATCACTATGCATCACCAGCAGCGTGCCAGCGGGGGCGTGAAGGCTGAATGCCTGCGCCTTGCGGTACTGCACGCCGACGATGCCGGGCATCGAAGCCATGCCACGCGAGGTATCGCCGATCAGCAGGCTGCCGGCGATGTTGCCCACGCCGGCGTACTCAATGTCCCCGCTTCCCAGCGAAACGCAGGCGACCGCCGCCGCACCGCCGCGCGAGCCCGACAATGCGGCATGCAGGTCGTTGATGGTGTCCACGGCCGAGCCTGCGGTTGGCAGCGCGGCCAGCGCGCGCACCCCGCCCTCGGAAGCCTCCGCCGCCAGCGCGCCATGGCCCAGGCCGTCGATCACCGTCAACGCCAGTTGCTGGTCCTGCACGCGCAGGTGCCAGGCATCGCCGCAGGCGAGCTCATGCTTCATCGGCAGCCGCACCGCGCCATAGGCAAGGTCCGCATCGCGCGGCGCCCGCTCTGGATGGATCCGCACCACCAGTATCGAGCCGCGCGCATCGGACCAGGCCTCCATCACCCGCGCCTGGCGTGCGATGGCGGCCATGCCCAGGCCCTGGCTGCCGGCGGTGGAGTACCCATCCTGCAGGCACTGGGCCAGCACGAAGCCCGGGCCGCGGTCGAAGGTGCACAGCTCCACCCCTTGGCCGCAGGCACCGGCGATGACCGACAGGGTCATGCGACCGCCGCCACCGTGGCGCCACAGGTTGGTCGCCATTTCCGTGGCAGCCAGCGCGACCCGGCCGGCATCGATCTCGTTGAAGCCGGCTTCGGCGGCCACGCGCAACGCTTCGCGCCGCGCCTGCCCGACCTGGGTGGTTTCCTCGACGACCACGACACGGGTAAGCGGACCGGAAAAATTCAGATCCATTTGGTGATGGTTACCCGCGTGCCCTGCCCTGCGGCCGTGTCCAGATCGAAATCATCGACCAGCCGACGCGAACCGGACAGGCCCAGGCCCATCCCCGACCCCGATGACCAGCCATCGGTGAGCGCCTTCACCTGGTCCGGAATGCCCGGCCCCTGGTCGGCGAACTGCAACTGGATGCCGCGGCGGACACCGCGTTCGACGATGCGCCAGTGCATGTCACCGCCACCGCCATAGATCACCGCGTTGCGTGCCAGTTCGCTGGCGGCGGTGACCAGCTTGGTCTGGTCCACCAGCCGCAGCCCGAAGCGGACCGCAAGCTGCCGCACGGTCTGCCGCGCCAGCACCACGTCCTGCTCGATGCGAATCGGAAGGGATCCGTCCTCGGCGATCATGGGTCGCCTGCGGGCAGCTGCAGCAGCTTCATGCCGCGCTCCACGTTCAGCGCGGTACGCACGCCGCGCAGGTCCAGGCCCAGCTCCACCAGGGTGATCGCCACCGCCGGCTGCATGCCCACCACCACGGTGGTGGCATCCATGATCCGCGCCAGCGCGGAAATGGTGGAGATCATGCGCCCGATGAACGAGTCCACGATATCCAGCGCGGAGATGTCGATCAGCACGCCACGTGCGGAGGTGCGCTGGATCTTGTCGGTCAGGTCATCCTGCAGCGTCAACGCCAGCTGGTCGTGCATGTCCACCTGGATGGTCACCAACAGCAGATCGCCCATCTGCAGGATCGGGATGCGATCCATCTCAGCCAGCCACCTTGGTCACGGTCTGGCCGGTCCGCTTGAGCGCCAGTGCAAGGGCGTCGGCCAGGTTGGCCTTGGTCACGATGCCCTGCAGGTCCAGGCCCAGGTGCACGATGGTCTGTGCGATCTGCGGGCGCACGCCACTGATGATCGCATCGGCGCCCATCAGGCGGATGGCGGTGACGGTCTTCAGAAGGTGCTGGGCCACCAGCGTATCCACCGTGGGTACGCCGGTGATGTCGATGATGGCGATTTCCGATCCGGTTTCGACGATCCGCTGCAGCAGCGATTCCATCACCACCTGGGTGCGCTGCGAATCCAGCGTGCCGATCATCGGCAGCGCCAGCACGCCTTCCCACAGCTTCACCACCGGGGTGGACAGCTCGAGCATTTCTTCCTGCTGGCGCTGGATGACCTCTTCGCGGCTCTTCTGGAATGCCTTCACGGTCTGCAGCCCGAGCAGGTCCAGCAGTTCGGAGATGGCCCACAGCTGGTCGCCCAGCTGCTGCGGATCGCCCGCCAGGGCCGCCTGGACCTGCGCGAACAACGGGCGCTTCAGCGAGAAGATGAAGCTCGCCGTCTCCGAGGAATTGAAGCCCCTGCGCGCGCGATCGGCGGACAGGTCTTCCAGGAAGCGGCGCAGGCCCTGCCATTCCGGGCCCTGCAGGCTGCCGACATCGGCGGCCGGGATGGACTGCAGGAACAGCCGCCAGAACTCACGAAGCTGCGAATCCACTTCGTGGCTGGAAATGCGGTTGTCCTGTCCCTGGCCTGCGGCGGCAAGGGTCTGCTGCCACTGCGTGAGGACCTGTTCCTCGTTGCTGCGGATGAGATCAAGGGTGCGCTGCTGCAATGCCGCCATGAGAGTTTCCTGCTGGGTAGGGCCAGCAGTGCATGCCATTGCATGGACATCTGGCCGGAAGGATTCCAGCCGGGTATGACGTAACGCAGTACGGTGCGTTCCCCTTCCCCGACCAACAACCTTCACATTACGCAATCAGCAATGTGTTCAACGCGTGAAGACGTTCCGGGCGACTCGCGACGCGGCGTGTCGCGTGTTCCGCACTGGCAAGGCCGGCGTCAGCTGACTTGTTCAGAAATGCGCTGCAAGGCCACCCGTCCCACCCTGCGCTTCTCCATCGAGAGCACCCGCAGCCGGAAGCCTGCGTGTTCGATCACATCCCCGGCCAGCGGCATCCTGTCCAGCGCATGCAGGACCAGCCCGGACAGCGTCTGGTAGTCGCCGCTGCGCTCGAAGCGGATGCCGGCCATGCGCTGCAGGTCGTCCAGGGTCAGCGCGCCGTCGGCCTCCCACTGCTGGTCGGCGATCCCGGTGATGCCATAACGCTCATCCTGGGTGTCGGCGAGGTCGCCGGCGATGGCGGCCAACAGATCATTGGCGGTCACCAGCCCTTCCACGCTGCCGTACTCATCCACGGCTACCGCCAGCGGCACCGGATGCTGTCGGATCAGCTCCAGCACCTGCAGCGCGCTGGCGTTGGAGGAAACAAACTGGGCCTCGCGCAGGCTGGCTTCCAGCTGCAGCGGTCTGCCCTGCAGCAGGTTGGCCAGCAGGTCACGGCTCTGCACCACGCCGCGCAGGCGGTCCAGGTCGCCGTCGGCGACCAGCAGGCGGGTGTGGGGGCTGGCGATCAACCGTGCAATGACATCTTCAGTGCCACGGCTGACATCGATCCACTGCACATCGGTGCGCACGGTCATCACGCTGGACACCGGCCGTTCGGCCAGGGTCAACACGCTGCGGATCATGTTCTGCTCCACCAGTTGCAGACGCTCCCCGCCGACGCCAGCAGCCGGATCACCCTCGTCCTCCTGCGCGTCGGCATCGCGCACCCCGAACATGCGCATCACCGCATCGGCGGTGCGCTGGCGGAACGGCAGCTGGGCCTGGTCGCGCTCGCGGTTGAAGCCCACCCATTGGTTGAAGCCTTCCACCAGGATCGAGAACGCGATCGCCGCGTACAGATAGCCCTTCGGGATCCTGAAGCCCAGGCCCTCGGCCACCAGGCTGAAGCCGATCATCAGCAGGAAGCCAAGGCACAGCACCACCACGGTGGGATGGCGGTTGACGAAGCGCGTCAGCGGCCTGCTGGCCAGCAGCATCAGCGCCATCGCGATGGTCACTGCTGCATACATGACGCCCAGGTTGTCGACCATGCCGACCGCCGTGATCACCGAGTCCAGCGAGAACACCGCATCGAGCACCACGATCTGCGCCACCACGGTCCCGAAGCCGGCGTATACCCGGTTGCCGCCGCCCTCGTGCGTACGGCCTTCCAGCCGCTCGTGCAGTTCCATGGTGCCCTTGAACAGCAGGAACAGGCCGCCCACCAGCAGGATCAGGTCGCGCCCTGAGAAATCATGGCCAAGCACCGCGAACAGCGGCTCGGTCAGTTTCATGATCCAGGACAGCGCGGCCAGCAGCACCAGCCGCATCAGCAGCGCCAGGGTCAGGCCGATCACCCGCGCACGGTCGCGCTGGTGCGGCGGCAGCTTGTCGGCCAGGATCGCGATGAACACCAGGTTGTCGATGCCCAGCACGATCTCAAGCACTACCAGGGTTGCAAGCCCCATCCATATCGAGGGGTCAGCCAGCCATTCCATGCGTGGGTTCTTTTCTTTGGTTGAAGGGGAAGAAGTGCGGTTGCTGCAGGATCAGGCGCCGTCGTCCTGGGCCGCGGCCGCATCGTGCCCGAGCAGGTCACCGGGCGTGCAGCGCAGTTCGCGGCAGATCGCATCGAGCGTGGAAAAGCGGATCGCACGCGCCTTGCCGGTTTTCAGGATGGACAGGTTGGCCAAGGTGATGTCGATGCGCCCGGCCAGCTCGGACAGGGTCATGCCGCGTTGCTGCAGCATGCGGTCCAGGGTGATGACGATCGCCATCAGACCACCCCGTCCAGATCCTCACGCATCGCAGTGCCCACGGCGAACACATGGGCGATGACGAACAGCATCAGCACCGCCACCAGTCCGGTGATCGACATGCCGCCGCCTATTTCCATCCAGGCGAACTGCGGTCCCATCCAGCTGGCGTAGACGCCGATCAGGATCGACAGCAGCTCCATCGCCAGCATCAGCCAGGCCATTCGGCGCAGGCGGGTGACATTGCCCCGGGTGAACGGTTGCCGGTCGCGCACCGAACGCACCAGGCGCTGCAGGTGGCGCAGGAAAACCAGGCCAAGCGCCAGCAGCACCACGATGGCCAGCAGGCCGGCACTGAAGTGCAGCAGCAGGTGCGGCGCATCGCCATGGTCGGCCACCACCGACGCGTCGACCGCATCGAGCAGCCGCGCCGGCCGCTGCAACACCAGCGGCACCGCGCACAGGGCGGCCAGGATGCCGAGCCAGCACATCGCCACGACAGCGTGGATGGCGGCATGGGTCAGCTTGAAGATGCCACGCGGATCAGGCGCGCGGCGGGTACGGCTCGGCACGGGGCCTCCAGCAGACAGGCGCCGGAAGAGCGCCCTGTGTTTATTGATAAACGATAAACACCGTAGTGTCCAGCCCGTGACGCCGTCGTCAGCGCCGGTCCGGCAACGCATCCAGCGCGGCACGCAACGCGGCGACCTGCGTAGCGTCACTCTGCTGATGATCCAGCGCCAGGCCGGACAGAGCGCGGTTGTGGTGCTGCATTGCACTACGCTTGAGCGCCTTCGCCGAGGCATGCAGTTCGGTGCAGCCACTGCGCTGGGCGACATCGGCGATGTTGGACGCGGCAAGGCCCGCCCCGGCGATGATCCCGATGCGCCCCGCAGACCGCTGGACCATGTCCGCCAGCACATCCACGCCTTCCAGCGCCGAGCCGTGGCCACCGGAGCTCAGCACCCGCGCGCAGCCCAGCCCGATCACCGTCTCCAGCGCCTCGGGCAGGTCGCGCGCCGCGTCGAAGGCGCGATGGAAAGTGACCGGCAGGCCGCCTGCCGCCGCCACCAGCTCGCGGCACAGCGCGACATCGACGTCGCCCTCGGCCGTCAACGCGCCGAGCACCACGCCGTCCATGCCCAGTGCACGGCAATGCTGGATGTCGCGCAGCATGACGTCCGCTTCCCAACCGCCATACAGGAAGTCCCCGGCGCGCGGCCGGATCAGCACGAACAGGGGCAGGCGCACCCGGTCGCGGCTGACCGCGAGCGTTGCATGCGAGGGCGTCAGGCCGCCAGAGGCGAGGTCGGCGAACAGTTCCACGCGGTCCGCTCCGCCGGCCTGCGCGGCCAGCGCCGATCCGACCCCATCTGCGGCGATCTCCAGCAGCCGGCGCATGCTCAGGCCTGCTCCGTGCGGTACACCGAGTCGGCATCGTGCAGCCCGTCCTGGCGTTGCGCATCGCACACCGCGTAGACGAATCCACGATGCAGGGCGTAGGCGCCGACCTCGCCGTCGCGATTCATCGCCAGGAAGCACACCTGCAGTGTGCGGCTGGCTTCGGGGCGTCTGCGCACCACCCGTGCGATCGCCTCGCGGCAGGCCTCGGCCGGACTGCGGCCCTGGCGCATCAGCTCCACCACCAGGAACGAGGCCGCGTTGCGGATCATCTCCTCGCCGACCCCTGATGCGGTCGCCGCGCCCACCTCGTTGTCCACGTACAGGCCAGCGCCGATGATCGGGCTGTCACCCACCCGGCCCTGCATTTTCCACGCCATGCCGCTGGTGGTGCACGCCCCGGCCAGCCGACCCTGTGCGTCGCGTGCCAGGATACCCAGGGTGTCATGATTGCTGCTGTCGCCAGGAAGGGTGCGGCGTTCGGCATTGATCTGCGGTGCGTACTCGGCGGTCTCCAGCCACGCCTTCCAGGCCTTTTCGGCAGCGGGGGTTAGCAGCTTGCCGCGCGGGAAACCCTGCTCAACCGCGAAAGCCTGTGCGCCCTGCCCGACCAGCATCACGTGCGGGGTCTGTTCCATCACCCGGCGCGCAACCGATACCGGATGCAGGATGTCGATCAGCGCAGCCACCGAGCCACAGCGACCGTCGCCGTCCATGATGCTGGCATCCAGGCTGAGGTTGCCGTCGCGGTCGGGGTTGCCACACCGCCCCACGGTCGGGTTGCAGAGTTCGCTCTCCGCCCAGCGTGCGCCCTGCTCCACCGCATCCAGCGCACTGCCGCCCGCGGCCAGGGTCTTCCAGGCCACCTGGTTGGCACCCACCCCGAAGTCCCAGGTCGACACCACCCGGGGCCCGCGATCGGCCGCAGCCGCGCGTGCGCTGCGTGGCAGTCCGAGAGCGCCGACCGCCAACGCACCGGCCTGCAGGAAGCTTCTACGATCGGTCATGCGAATCCCTCTGTTGGTTGGGCCACCGGGCGCCGTGGCCTCGTTTTACTGGGCCACCGAGGCGTTCCACGCCGCTGCACCGAGTACGCCCAGTTCGCCATGTTCAACGCGCCACACCGGCACCTGCTGCAGCACGCTGGCCAGTACGCCCTTGTTGAGGAAGCGTGCCACGAACGGGCTGTCCGGCAGGAACGGCGCGATATGCGCCGACACCCCACCGGCCAGGTAGACCGCGCGTGCACCGAACGCAATCGCCAGGTCACCGACGAAGCTGCCCAGCCAGCCGCAGAACATGTGGACGGTCTCACGCGCCAGCGGATCATCGCCCCGATGCGCGGCAGCGAGCAGCGCTTCGGTGTCGTCCCAGTGCGCGCTCGCGCCACGCAGTTGGCACAGGCACTGGTAAAGATTGAGCATGCCGGTGCCGGACAACACGCGTTCGTTGTCGACGTGGTCCCAGCGCTGCAGCAGCAGGCGCAGCACGTCCAGCTCCAGCGCGGTACCGGCCGACAGCGCCGAATGACCGACTTCACTGGCCAGCACCGGACGCGCGCCATCGGCAAAGCGCAGCGCAGCACCCAGTCCGGTACCGGGCCCGAGCACCAGCGCCGGCCACGCCGTGGTCGGATCGCCGCTGCCATGCAGCGCGACCAGTGCATCGGCGCGCACGTGCGGGATCGCCAGCGCGACCGCTTCGAAATCGTTGATCAGCTGCAGCGAATGCAATCCTGCCTGCTGGCGCGTGGATTCGACGGCCACCGGCCAGGGCAGGTTCGCGTTGACCAGCACATCACCGCGCAGCAGCCCGGCGATGGCCACTACCGCGCCACAACCAGACCCTGCACGTTCGCCGGCGAAATCGGCCAGGATGGAGGACAGGCTCGGATGGTCGGCGCAGCGGTAGCGGCGGAAACCCTCGATGCGCGGCGCGCGCCCGTCGCCGCACGACCAGGCCAGGCGGGCGAAGGTCCCGCCGACATCCGCGACGATCTGTGCGGCATGGGACTCGGGCAAGGGCTGCGGCGAGGGGGATGGGCTCTCGATGGAGACCGGGGACGATACCGCAACGTTCACTCGCACGCCTTTACGGAAAACAACGCAATGCGTGCAATTCTCAGCGATTGCCCGCGCTTTGCATAGCGCGGGCCCTGGCCGTTCAGGCTGCGCCCGCCACCGGCTCGCGGGAGCTCATGCGCGCCGGACGGCTGGGGAACGCATGCCGCAGGATGCGCCAGACGACCTGGCCGAACTGGCTCGGCAGCGAGCCGGTGTTGTAGTGCTGGCCATACCGGCGGCAGATGTCCTTCACTTCCACGGCGATGCGTGAATAGCGGTTGGCCGGCAGGTCCGGGTAGAAATGGTGCTCGATCTGGTGGCTCAGGTTGCCCGACAGCACGTTGATCACCCAGCCGCCCCTGAGGTTGGAGGAGCCGCGCAGCTGGCGCAGGTACCAGTGGCCGCGCGATTCATTGCGCAGGCAGTCCTTGGGGAAGGTTTCCGCATCGGCGGTGAAATGACCGCAGAAGATGATCACGTAGGTCCAGATGTTGCGCATGCCGTTGGCCACCAGGTTGCCCAGCATCACCGGCAGGAAGAACGGGCCGGCCAGCGCCGGGAACAGGATGTAGTCCTTGCCCAGCTGGCGCGCCATCTTGGCACCCACCGGACGGGTCTCCTTCCACAGTTGGCGGGCGGTCATGCGGCCCTTCAGCCAACGGCCGATGCGCAGGTCCTGGATCGCCACGCCCCACTGGAACAGCAGCGCGAAGACCGGCGCGATGATCGGCTGCAGCAGGTAGAACGGGCGCCAGCGCTGCTCGGGGAAGATGCGCAGCAGGCCGTAGCCGATGTCATCGTCCATGCCGCGCACGTTGGTATAGGTGTGGTGCTTGAAGTTGTGGGTCTTGCGCCAGTTGTCACTGGTGGCCACGATGTCCCACTCGTAGCTGTTGCCGTCCAGCTTCGGGTCGCCGGTCCAGTCGTACTGGCCGTGCATCACGTTGTGGCCCAGCTCCATGTTCTCCAGGATCTTGGACAGCGCCAGCAGCAGCGTACCGGCGATGCACGCCGGCCACAGCAGCGGTGACCAGAACAGCGGCGAGAAGGCGCCAACGAACAGCAGCAGGCGGCCGAGCACGCCGGACCAGCGCACGGCGGCGGCGACGCGACGGATGTAGCGGGTATCTTTGGCGCCCAGCTCGCCGATCACGCGGTCGCGGATCGCGTCCAGTTCGGCGCCGAAGGCGTTCAGCTCAGCAGGGGTCAGGGCACGATCAGGGCGGCTCATCAGCAAAGGCTTCCTTTAAAGATCCAGGACCAGGTCGGTGGTCGGGGCACTGACGCAGATACGCACCGGCATTGCCGGTTCATCCTGGTCCTGGCCGGTACGCAGGTGCCGCGTGGCGCCACTGGCGCGCACGCAGGTGCAGGTATTGCAGATGCCCATGCGGCATCCATGCTTCGGCTTGAGCCCTTGGGCTTCCAGGCTTTCGAGCAGGGCCCTGCCGCGTGGCACGGTCAGCGTGCGGCCACTGCGTGCCAGGGTCAGCTGCACCTCGCCCTGGTCACCGGCAGGCGCCGATGGCGGGGTGAAGGCTTCGGCCTGGAACCCTGCCACCTGATGCAGCAGGCGATTGCGCGCGGCAGCGACGAAGCCATCCGGACCACAGGCCAGCACGTGGCGCTGCGCCAGCGGCACATCGCCGAGGCTGTCGAAGGCCACGCTGTCGATGCGTGCTGCCGGCGCCTGCACATCGCGCGTGGCCAGCAGGCGCACCTGCAGTTGCGGATCGGCGGCCGCCATCGCCAGCAACTCCTCGCGGAAGCTGAAGCCGGCGTCGCTGCGCTCCCAGTAATAAAGATCCACCGGCGCACCGAGCGGACGCGCGGACAGGGCGCGCAGCAGGCTGCGCATCGGAGTGATGCCACTGCCTGCGGCCAGCAGCAGCAGCGGAGCCGCAGTCGGTACCGAGAACTCACCGAACGCTTCACCGATGTGGAAAACACTGCCGCGGCGGGCCTGCGACACCAGATACTGGCTGACCCGGCCGCCATCGACGGCCTTGACGGTGATCGCCAGCAGATTGGGCCCGAGCAGCGTCGGGCTGTAGCTGCGATGCAGCAGACGGCCGTCGATTTCGATGCCGAGGGTCACGTGCTGCCCCGGCTGCATACCGCGCCAGTGGCGGTTGGTGCGCAGCACCAGGGTGCAGGCGCCCTCGCCGGCCGGCTCACGCCGCAGCAGGCGTGCCAGCGGCTGGCGCAGCGTCCACAGGCGGTTGACCTGCCCCGCCCAGTAATCAAAAAGCGCCGGCGACAGCCAGCGATGCGGCGAGAGCAGCGACGGACGATCAACCATGGCAGGGCGGACGGCAGTGTTCATGGATCCAACTATACGTGCGCGCACACAGCTGTGTATACAGGTGTATATCGACCCGGATCAGGTATGATTCACGCTTGGTCCACCCGGTTACCCCATGCCCCCCATCGTCACGCCTCCGCCCGAAGACGCCACGCCGGTCCGCCGTACGGTGACCCGCGAGGATCTGATCATCGCGGCGCTGGCGCTGATCGGGCCGCACCGCAGCCTGTCCACCCTCAGCCTGCGTGAAGTCGCGCGCGAGGCGGGCATCGCACCGAACAGCTTCTACCGCCAGTTCCGTGACATGGACGAACTGTCCATCGCGCTGATCGACCTGGCCGGGCGCTCGCTGCGCACCATCATCGGCCAGGCCCGCCGCCGTGCCACGGTGTCGGCCACCAGCGTGGTCTGGGTGTCGGTGGAAACCTTCATGGAACAGCTGCGCGCCGACGACAAGCTGCTGCACGTGCTGCTGCGCGAAGGCGCGGTCGGTTCGGACGACTTCAAGCACGCGGTGGAACGCGAGCTGCAGTACTTCGAAGACGAGCTGCAGGTCGACCTGGTCAGGCTGGCCGCGATGGACGGGGTGCGCCTGCACGCCCCGCAGCTGGCCGCCAAGGCGATCACCCGGCTGGTGTTCGCGATGGGCGCCAGCGCGATGGACCAGCCGCCGGAAAAGGATGCCGAGCTGATCGAAGAGATTTCCACCATGGTGCGCATGATCATCGTCGGCGCCCGCACCCCGGCCGCCTTCCGCCGCAAGCGCTGATGCGGGTACGACGGCCGCTGGCCGTCATACTCGGTGGGTGACGACCGTCGGTGGGTGACGACCGTTGGTCGTCACGCTTTGCAGCCAGGAGCGTGACGACCAACGGTCGTCACCCACCGCCCCCACTGCCCCATGCCGTTGACCTGCCGTTACCGCGCGCGGTGGCACCCTGTGGGCCTCAACCCCCACCAGGATTCCGCATGCGCGCCGCCCTCCACGCCAGTTTTGGCGACCCCACCGCTGTTCTCTCCGAAGGCCAGACGGACCTGCCCGAGCCGGGTCCCGGTGAAGTGCGCATCCGCACCGTGCTCGCTCCGATCCACAACCACGACCTGTGGACGGTGCGCGGGCAGTATGGTTACAAGCCGACCCTTCCGGCCGTCGGTGGCAGCGAGGGACTGGGCATCATCGATGCCCTCGGCGAAGGTGTGGAAGGACTCGCGCCAGGCCAGCGGGTGGCCGCCGCTTCGGTGCATGGAACCTGGGCCGAAGCCTTCATCGCACCGGTTCGGATGGTGATCCCGATGCCGGATGCGATCGACGATGAGACCGCAGCGCAGCTGATCGCGATGCCGCTCAGCGCGTTGATGCTGCTGGAATTCCTGCATGTGGAAAAGGGCGACTGGATCGTGCAGAACACCGCGAACGGTGCGGTGGGCAAAACGCTGGCGATGCTGGCCAGCGCACGCGGGGTCAACGTCGCCAATCTGGTCCGCCGCGACGACGGCGTAGCCGAACTGGAAGCACTGGGCATCGCCAATGTGTTCTCCACCGCCTCCGACAACTGGCAGCAGGCGGTGCGCACAGCGCTCGGCGACCGGCTGGCGCGCGCCGCAGTGGACTCCATCGGCGGCAGCGCCAGCGGTGATCTGGTGGGGTTGCTTGGCGAGGGCGGCACGCTGGTGTCGTTCGGTTCGATGACCGGCGAACCGATGCAGATTCCGTCCGGTGACGTGATCTTCAAGCAGGCTACGGTCAAGGGCTTCTGGGGCAGCAAGGTCAGCCAGGCGATGGCTGTGGAGGACAAGCGCCGATTGGTGGGCGAGCTGTTGACGCGTGCCGCTGGCGGTGGCCTGCAGCTGCCGGTGCAGGCGGTCTATCCGCTCGCGCAGATCGCCGACGCGGCCGCCGCCAGCCTGGCCGGTGGACGCACCGGCAAGGTGCTGCTGCGTCCGTAAACGCGGCACCCCGGAGCCGGGGCCGGGCCGCGCTCGGCGGCGCTTTTCCACGACGCCGGAAGGATTCCGCCGAGCACGGCTCGGCGCTACCGTCGGGACGTCATGCAGGCTCGGCGGTGAGCGCGGCGCGCGGCGTTAGGGTGGAAGTTTCGCGCAGGCGGAAGATCGCCACCGCCTGCTGCAGTTCGTGTGACTGCTCTTCCAGGGAACGCGCCGCGGCATTGGCCTCTTCCACCAGCGCGGCATTCTGCTGGGTCGCCTCGTCCATCTGCACCACGGTCTGGCTGACCTGCTCGATGCCCGCGCTCTGCTCCTGCGAGGCAGCTGAGATCTCGGCCATGATGTCGGTCACCCGGTGCACCGAAGTGACGATGTCCTGCATGGTGCTGCCGGCCTGGCGCACCAGCTGGGCGCCCTGCTCCACCTGCCCGACCGAATCATCGATCAGGCCCTTGATCTCGCGCGCGGCAGTGGCCGAACGCTGTGCCAGGGCGCGTACTTCGGTGGCCACCACGGCGAAGCCGCGACCCTGCTCACCGGCACGCGCCGCTTCCACCGCGGCATTCAGCGCCAGGATGTTGGTCTGGAATGCGATGCCGTCGATCACCGTGATGATCTCGGCGATGCGCCGCGACGATCCTTCGATGCCGGTCATGGTCTGCACCACCTGTGCGACCACCTCCCCTCCCTGTGACGCCACCGTGGCGGTACCCTGCACCAGCTGGTTGGCCTGGCGTGCGTGGTCGGCATTCTGGCGCACGGTGGAGGTCAGTTCTTCCATCGAAGCAGCGGTTTCTTCCAGGCTGGCCGCCTGTTGTTCGGTACGCTGCGACAGGTCCTCGTTGCCCGCGGCGATCTCGCCTGCCGCACTGTTGATCATCGCGCTGGCCTGCTGGATGCCGCCGACGATGCGCGTCAGCTGCTCCACCGTGGTATCGGCATCGCGCCGCATCCGGGCGAACACGCCGTGGAAGTCACCCTGCATGCGCGCGGTGAGGTCGCCCCGGGCGATCGCCTGCAGCAGCCGCGACAGCTCGGCCAGGTTGCCGTCGGTGGTGTGCATCAGGGTGTTCAGACCCTCCACCATGCTGCGGAAATCGTGGGTGAAGCGCGTCGCATCACCGCGCTGGGTGAAATCACCGGCTGCCGCAGCGTGTGCCAGCTGCAGGATCTGCGCGTTGATCGCCTGCAGGTTGGCCTTGGTGTCGCGCATCGCCGCGCTGATCATCGCCTTCTCGCCGGGCAGCTCCTCCATGTCCGCACTCATGTCGCCCACCGCGTAGCAGGCCATGACCTCGACCAGCCGACGCTGCACGTCCACGTGCCCAGCCACCAGCATGTTGGTGCCGGCCACCATGCGCCCATACTCGCCGGGGAAGGCGCGATCATCCAGCCGATAGCGCATCTGCCCTTCGTCATGCCGCCCGGCCATGTCCGCCTGGGCGGCGATCACCGCGCGCAGCTGGTCCTGCATCGCCCCCATCGAGGTCAACAGGCGGCCCACTTCGTCATTGCGCGATACGCTGATACGGCTGTCCAGGCGCCCCTCGGCCACCGCCGCGGACACCCGTTCGGCCTCGGCCAATGGCTTCAGCACCAGCGCCCGCAGCAGCACGAACAAGGCCGCGCTCAGCAGCACGGCCGAGAACAGGCCCACCGCCACGATCACCCACAGCAGCGTACGCGCCTGCGCCATCACGTGGGCCTTCGGTACCGCGATACCCAAGGCGAACACCTGCGGCGCCGAGCCTACCCGCAACGGCACGAACACCTGCAGCTCCTCCTCGCCATTGAAGCGGGCCTGGCTGCCGATCGTCTCACCCTTTGCGACGGCGGCCAGCATCGCCTGGGTACCGGCATCGTCACGCAGCTTGCCGACCTCATCCGCATTACGGCTGGCCATCACCGAACCGGCCGGCGACAGCAGGGTCGCATGGCCGACTTCCATCGGCCGCATCGCCGCGATGCGCGCCTGCAGCGCCGCCAAGGTGAAGTCGACCGTGATCACGCCCTGGTAGCGCCCATCTTCGAGGATCGGGGTGGCCACGGTGGTCATCAGGGTGTCCTTGCCGGCCACCGGGTAGTAGTACGGTTCCACTACGGCCTGGGCGAGGGTCTGCCGCGGCTTGAGGTTCCAATCGCCGTCACCGGGCTTTTCGTAATCGCGCAGCGCTTCGCGCACCAGCGTACCGTCCTGCCAGGCCCACCAGGTCATGAAGCGGCCGCTGCCATCATGGCCCTCGCTGTCCACGAACGCAGCGTCCTTGCCATCAAAAGCATCGGGCTCCCACAAGGTGCCCATGCCGAGCCACTGCGGGTGGGCCTGCAACTGGGCGCGGATGATTTCGTTGGCCGCCGTCCGGTCCAGGCTGCCCAGCGATCGCTGCACGCTGAAACTGTTGGCCAGCGCCGTGCCGGTGTCGGCGGCCACCGCGATCTCCGCGGCGATCCGCTGGGCCTCCTGCCCGGCCAGGTCCTGCAGCCGCGCCTGCGCGCTGTCCAGCAATGCATCGCTGCTGCGCCAGTAACTGATCACGGCGGTGAAACCGAAGCAGGCCAGGGCCAGCAGGCCGGTGCCGAGCATCAGGCGCCGGGCCACGCTGGGCTGACGCGTGGAGCGGGAAGTGGGGGAAGCGGTACGCATCACGGAACTCGGAAGGGGGCGGACAGCCTCTCTATCGACCCGTATGACGGTTTCTTGACCATTGCCGGCGGCGACCACGGCCGCTGGCCGTCCGCTTCCCGCCCTGGTGGGTGACGACCGTTGTTCTTCCGCTTCCCGCCCTGGTGGGTGACGACCGTTGGTCGTCACACGAAGATCAGCGGCTCAGGTGCAGGAACTGCACGTGGCGCTCGTACTGGCTGATGATGTCGTTGATGATCTGCTCGCGGCTGTAATCGACCAGATCATAATCCTGGCTGCCCTCGTACAGATGCACCTCAGCCCGGTAGTAGCGGCTGTTGCGCGCCTGGTGCGAGGCGAACGACGGCACCCGGTAACCGGTCAGGATCACCCGGTACAGGAAATCCTGCTGCTCTCCATGATTGACCGACAGCTCCATGTCGCCCGCTTCCAGCCGCGTGGAAACCTCCCAGCCATCCCCGCGCAGCTGCTCGGCCACCGCCTCCATCGCCGGCTTCACGTCGGTATCCATGAAGCGGTACACCTGGTCGCGCACCGGGAAATTGACCGCCCGCCCCAGCCGCTGGCGCCAGCCCTGGTGGTGCCGGCTGGCCCCCACCAACGGCGAGGCCCGGTACTGCAGCGCCCGCTTGCGATGCGACTCATCGGCAAAGGACCGCATCAGCCCCCACGCCATCAGCAGCAGCACCGCCGAGAACGGCAGCGAGGCCAGCACCACTGCGGATTTCAACGCATCCATGTTGCCGGCCAGCAGCAGCCCGGCGGTGACCACCGCGGTCACCGTGCCCCAGAACACCCGCAGCCAACGCGGACCGTCGTCTTCGGGCGCCCCGCCATGCGATGACAGCGTGGACAGTACCACCGCACCGGAATCGGCCGAGGTCACGAAGAACACGAAACTCACCAGCACCGTCACCGCGATCACCGCCCGACTCCACGGATAGCTTTCCAGCAAGGCGTAAAGCACGGTGGGAGGGTCATCGATGGCCAGCTGCGCCAGCTGCGTTTGCCCATGGTGCAGCACCTGGTCCAGCGCGCTGTTGCCGAAGATCGAAAGCCACGCCAGGGTGAACCCCAGCGGGATCAGCAGCACGCCGAACACGAACTGGCGGATGGTGCGGCCGCGCGAGATGCGCGCGATGAACAGCCCCACGAACGGAGACCAGCCAATCCACCACGCCCAGTAGAACACCGTCCAGCTTCCCATCCAGCCCGGCTTCCCGCCGTAGGCATAGACATCGAAACTCTTGCCCACCACGCTGCCCAGGTAGTCACCTGCATTCTGCATCAGCGTGCCCAGCAGGTACTGGGTAGGGCCGGCGAACAGCATGAACAGCACCAGCGCGATGGCCAGCAGCATGTTGATGTTGGACATCCAGCGCACGCCCTTTTCCACGCCGGTCACCGCCACCGCCACCGCCGCGCCCATCATCAGCACGATCAGCGTGATCTGCACGCCGTGGGTGTGTGGCACGTTGAACAGATTGGCCAGGCCGGCGTTGAGATGCAGCACGCCAAAGCCCATGTCCGCGCCGAGCCCGAACACGGTGGCGACGATGCCGAGGGCATCGACGGTGTAGCCGATCGGTCCGTTGATCCGATTGCCGATCAGCGGGTAAAGGGCCGAACGCAGCGCCAGCGGCAGGTTGTGCCGGTAGGCGAAGTAGGCCATCGCCATCGCCGCCAGCGCGAACACGCCCCAGCCGTGCAGGCCCCAGTGCAGGAACAACAGTTGCATGGCCTGGCGCGCCCCCGCTTCGCCTGCCGCCGGGTCACCCTGCGGCGGCTGCATGAAGTGGGTCAGCGGCTCGGACACGCAGAAGAAGAACAGGGTGATGCTGATGCCGGCGGCGAACAGCATGCCGGCCCAGGACAGATAACTGAACTCCGGCTCGTCGTGGTCGGCGCCCAGCTTGATGCTGCCATACGGCGACAGCGCGGCGACCACCACGAATACCAGGTACAGCGTCATCGCCAGCAGGTAGTACCAGCCCACGTTGGACGAGGCCCAGTCCTGCGCCTGCATGAGCATCCGCCCGGCACCCAGGGGGTAGACGCTGACGAACACGGCGAACGCCACGACGATGAGCGAGGCGATGGCAAAGACAGGCCGCAGCGTCCGCACCGGGTTATGTTGAGGCTCCAGGGCTTCCATGAAAGCGACCTGCTCCGAATCAAGGGGTATCCGTACCATCATGACGGTCCCACCATCGATTCGTGATGAAGGCCACCAGAAACCAAGCATTTAGCGTGATTTCTGGCGAAAGGCGACAGTCGATTACGTCACGCAGCAGCCACTACGTAGTCCAGCGCAGCGGTCACCGCCACGACCTGGGCCCGGTTGCACTGGGCCGGGGTGGCGCGCGGGCTGTCCGGGTAGACCTCGGTGGTGGTGGTGTAGCGGGCCCCGGTGATGCCGGCGCACAGGCCCAGCGCCACCAGCGGGTACTCGATCACCCCGTGCGAGACCACCTTCGACCCGATGATCTCCCCGGCCTCGTCGGCCGGTGCGATGTGGGTCACCTGCTCCACTGCCGCCACCACCGCCTGCTGGAACGCCGGCTGGGGGTTTTCGGTGTCATCCACCAGGTAGAACCCATCCGGAATCAGCCCGGGCACGAACGGCTTGCCGTCGCGTGCAGCCACCGCCGGGCGGAACTCGCTTTCGTCGCTGTCGGTGGTCTCGTGCAGATCGATGTGCAGCACGAACTGCGACTTCAACGGGGCCACCAGCTCGATCAGCGCGGTCGACTCGCGTGCCGGAGCGCCCTCGCGGAAGTTGCGGTTCGGGTCGATGGCATCGAAATTCCAGCGGTTGATGCGCTCATAGCCCCACGGGTTCACGCACGGCACCACCAGCAGGTTGATGCGTCCTGCATAGGCAGCGGCATGCTGTTCCAGGAACTCCAGCGCGCCCATCACGCCGCTGGTCTCATAGCCGTGCACGCCGCCGGTCACCAGTGCCGCCGGCAGCGCCGGATTCCAGTCGGGGCTGCGCAGGGCCAGCAGCGGATAGGTCTCGCCGGCGTAGTCCAGCGCACCGTACTGCACCGGCTCAAAGGTACCAGCGAGCGCATCGATGCGCGGCAACACGTCCTGGTCGAAGCGACGCAGCCGCTGCTGCCGTGCCCGCCATTGCGTGCGCTCGGCCTCGCCCCAGGGCTGGCCGGGGGATCCCACGGGATAGAAGGCAACAGGGCTCATGGCAGTCTCGCGGCAACGGAAATCAGCGCGCATTTTAGCACCGCAGCCACGCACGGCTGGACTCAGCCCATCGCCTCGCCGGCATCGGCCAGGCGTTCTTCGATCTGCGCATACCAATCCTGCAGCACCTCGATCAACAGGTCCATTTCCGCATCGGCGCGCGGAAGGCGGCCGGCTCGGAGTGACACCTGCGCTTCCTGCAGCTGCGCGATGAAGCCGGCCACGGTGTCGGACTGCACGATCAGGCCAGGATGGCGGCGTCCCGGCAGACGCACCACGGCATGGTTGCCGAGCTGTCCATACAGGCTGATCGTGGTGTACGTCTTCATCGCCAGCTGGGCGTTCATGCAATGCTGCCTGGAGAGAGCTGGTTCACCGGCACGCGCGGGCTGGACGGGGGAGACGCTGCCGCGCGTGCCGGGGAACCAGGGGGACACGGGAGGTGGGCCGGCCCGCAGGCCGTCCACGAAAAGAAAACCTCAGTCGATCCGGGCACGCCCGGATATCTGCACCCGGCGGTTCGGCGCAAGGCAGGCGATCAATGCCGGCTGGCTGCGTTGGTCGCACTGCACCAGCGGCTCGGCAGCGCCGCGACCCTCGGCACGGATCGTCCCGCTGGCCACTCCGCCTTCCACCAGCGCACTGCGCACGGCCTCGGCACGACGCGTGGACAGCGTCTGGTTGTAGGACGCGCTACCGATGCGATCGGTGTATCCGACCACCTCGATCCGCTGCACCTCGCTGGCCCGCTGCACCTGGCCACGCACCCCGTCCACTGCACGGCGGCCGGCGTCGCTCAGCTCGGCACTGTCGAAGGCGAACAGCGCATCAGCAGCCAGCCGCAACGGCTCCTGCGGTAACGCTGCGGGCACTTCAGCGGTGGGCGGCGGCGGCGGTTCCACCAGCGCAGCACACGACTGCGGCTTCCAGTACCCGCCCTGCGCGATGCCCTTGCCATCGAACCGCACCTGGAACTGGCAGGTGAAATACTCACTGCGCTGCGGGGTGCGGAAGTTGAACAGGTAGTTCCACCCACGCACGCCCCACATGCCTTCATTGAAGTGCGGCGTGCCCAGCAACGCGTACAGCTGGCGCTTGCTCATGCCCGGTGCGAAGCGGCGCAGGTCGGCCGGGTCGGCGAACACGCCTTCCTTCAGCGAGGCCTTGCCGGGCTCCGGGAAGCTCACCGCCTCGCCGGTGGCGCTGCCGGCACCCGGTGCCTCGCCCGCCACGCCATGGCTGCGGCAGCCGGCCAGCGTGATGCAGGCCAGCAGTGCGGGCAGCAGCACGCCGCGCAGCGCCCGGTGATGCGTATTCGTCGTATCCATCAGGTTCCCCCTGTCGTTGCTGGAGCCAGGACGGGCCGGCATCGCACCGGCCCCTCCGGCGTGCTTACCACTGGATGCCGGCACCTACGGCCACCCCGCCATCACCGCGGGTATTGGTCGAACCGCTGAACTTGTAGATCCAGCGCCCGCCATCGGAGACGCCGGAAAGACCGACCGCCATGCCCGATTCGCCGTTGAAACTGCCCGCCGCGAACGACGCCATGCTGCGGCCGGCTTCGCTGGGCTGTGGCAGGGAGGCCACCGCCATCGCCGAGGCGATACCGGCCGAAGCGCGGTCATCGGTGCGCTTCAGGTTGCGGTCGAAGCTGTCCATGCGCTTATCGGTATAGGCCTTGGACCAGTCCAGGGTCTGCGCCATGCCGCTGCGCAGCTGGTCCACGTTCACCGCGTCGGTGCCGGCGGTACCGGCGGCGACATTGCGTACCTGGGTCGGCCCACTACCGGCCTGCCCCAGGGTGACGCTGCTGAAGTTGGTGGTGCCGTTGATGTTGTTGTCATAGCGCAGCGATCCCTGCTGGGAGGCCTGCAGCTGGCGGACATTGACCGCATCGGTGGCCTGGCTGCCATCGGCCACGTTGGCGATCTGCCGCTCCGCACCTGCGCTGCCCACCGACACCGTGTTGGCACGGTCGGCGACCGAGCCGGCACCCAATGCCACCGTGTTGTCGGCCTGTGCCTGCGCGCCATTGCCCAGCGCGGTGGCATTGGCGCCCGCTGCACTGGAACCGGCACCGCCGGCGGCCGCGTTGGCCCCGCTGGCCGACGGGTTGGCCAGCCCCTGCGAGTTGTTCACCTGGAACATGCCCGAGGTGCCGTTGTTGATGTTGCTGATCTGCTGGTCGGTGTAGCTCTTGGATTCGTCGATGGCGTAGTTCACCCCGTTCTGCAGCTGGCCGACATTGACCGCGTCATAGCGCTCCGAGCCGTCTGCCACGTGGGTCACCTTGCGCTCGCTGCCGCTGCTGCCCACCGACACTTCGCCTGCCGAACTGCTGGATCCGGCCTGGCCATAGGCGCCGGTGTAGCCGGATTGCGCCCCGGTATCGGCAACCGAGCCTGCGCCCAGCGCCACGCTGTTGCCGGCCGATGCATCGGCGCCATCGCCGATCGCCACGCTGGCCGCCCCGGCTGCGCTGGCTTCAGGCCCGACCGCCACCGCGTCGACACCACTGGCGGTGGCGCCGGCCTTGGCCGAGTTCACTGCCAGGAACGGGTTGCCACCGGCGATGGTGTCGATGCGCTGATTGATGTTGAGAAGCGAGGAATCCACGGCCGAGAACGCGACCGTCACGTTGCCGTAGTCGTTGCCGGTCACGGTGCCATCGGTGGCGATGGAGGAGATCCGGAAGGTCGGCGCGGTCCAGGTGTTGCTTCCGCCGTCGTACATCGTGGTACCTCCGAAGTAGTTCGCCACGGTCTGGTTGGTCGCCGACAGCTGGTTGCCGGTGACCGCCTGGCGGCTGCCGGCGGTCACGCTGCCGTCGGCCAGGTTGTCCAGCACCACCGCAGTGCCCGTGCCGTCACCGGCCAAGGTGATGCGGTTGCTCGCGTTGCCTGCTACGTCGGCGTCGTACTTCACTGCCAGGCGATCAACCGTATCGGTCTTGTCGGCGACGTTGGCCAGCGAGGTGCTGACGGCATCGAAGGCGCTGCCCACGTCGTTGTAGTCGCCACTGCTGAGGCTGCCATCCACGGCGACGTTGTTGAGCGTGTAGGTCGGCGCAGTGATCGCGCCGCCGGCATCCACGCCGGCACCGCCACCGAGATGGGTGGCCACCGACTGGCTGCTGGCGAACAGCTGCGCACCATTGATCGCGTCGCTGCTGGTAGCAGATACCTCGCCCGCTGCCAGGTTGCTCAGCGTTGTCGCGGTGGCGCCGTTGCCCAGCGTGGCGCTGCTGTAATCCACGCTGCCATCGGCGGCGATGTCATAGCGCAGCGCGCCTTGTTCGGAAGCCTGCAGCTGGCCCAGGTTCACCGCATCGGTGGCCGCTGTCGCATCGGCGACGTTGGCCAGCTGGCGCTCGGCACCGGCGGCGCCGATGGACACCGTGCCATCGCGATCGGCGATGCTGCCCGAGCCGATCGCCACCGCGTTGGCCGCCGTAGCGCTGGCGCCACCGCCGATGGCGATCGATTCCAGGCCGCCGGCAGCAGCATCCACGCCGGCCGAGTTGACCTTGAAGAAGCGCGATGCTTCGCCGTTGCGGATGTCGTTGATCTGCGTGTTGAGGTTGACCAGCGAACCGTCCACCGCTGCGAAGGCATCGCTGGCGTTGTCATAGACACCCGGGGCCAGCACGCCGTCGGCCGCGACCGAGGTGATCGCAAAGGCCGGTGCAGTGAACAGCGCGGTGGCCGGATCGAATGCGGTGGTGCCACCGAAATAGGCCACCAGTGCCTCATTGGTGGACAACAACTGGGCGCCGGTGATCGCCTCGGTGCTGCCTGCCGCGACCAGGCCATTGCTGAGGTTGCCCAGCCGGGTGGTGCCACTGCCGTTGCCGAGCGTCGCGTTGCGGTAATCGATGCTGCCGTCGGCGGCCACGTCGTAGCGCACGGCGCCCTGCTCCACCGCCTGCAGTTGACCCACGTTGACCGCATCATTGGCATCCACGCCATCGGCCACATTGGCCAGCGTGGTGGTACCGGTGCCGCCGCCCAGGGTGGCACGACGATTCAGTTCCTCGCTGAGCGGCATCCAGGGCGCGGTGGCCGATGGTATCGGCATCAGTCTGCTGCCACGTCGTGCGGTGACCGCCGACCATCGCATCATCGATGGCGAACACGGACTACCGGTGATCGACAGCTACGAAATCGGCATCCTCTACCGAGATAACGCCGACGACGGCGTGCGCGCGCTGGCGCTGGAGCTGAAACGCCAGGTCGACAGCGAAACCCGGTGAGCCAGCCTGCTCAGGCGCTGGCCGGGGGCAGGATCCAGCGTCCCCGGCGCATCGAAACGCGGTCCGACGGCACGGCCGCCACCGCTGCCGGTCCATGATCGGCGCGTACCGCCACGAAGGTCGCCGGCAAGCCCTCCTGCAGGCCATGTTCCGGCAAACCGAGCACCGCCGCGGCGTGGCTGGTGACCATGTCCAGCGCCAGCTGCAGCTCGCCGTCGGTATGGAAGCCGGACCGGTAGCCGATCAACATCGCGCGCTGCAGCAGGTCGCCGTTGCCATAAGGCCACCAGCTGTCACGGATGTTGTCGTTGCCGGAAAACAGCCGCACGCCCTGCGCATGCAGGGCCGCCACCGGCGGAAACGGCCGGTCGCCCGGCGCATTGGTCATGAGCGCCACCTGCGCGCGTGCCAGTGCTTCGCCGACCTGCTGCGCACGGGCCAGCGGCACCTCACCGAGGGCATACGCATGACTGACCGCCACCCTGCCCTGCAGGCCGGCCGCTTCGGTACGCGCACACACCTGCTGCAGCTGCGCCAGCCCCTGCTCGCCGGGCTCGTGCAGGTGCACGTCGATCCGTGCGCCGTGCCGGTCGGCCAGGCCGAACAACAGATCCAGCTGGCCACGGGCGTCTCCATCCAGGCCCTGCGGATCGATTCCGCCCACGACCTGCACTCCTTCGGCCAATGCCTGCCGCAGCACCTGCGCGGTACCGGCACAGGACATCACCCCGGCCTGCGGGAAGGCAACGTACTGGATGTCCAGCAGGTCCGCGCAGCGTGCATGTGCCTGCTGCACCGCATGCAGGTTGCGCAGGCCGGTGGTCGCATCGACATCGACGTGGCAACGCACCGCCGCAGTACCCAGCGCAGCGATCTGCCGCATCAACGCCTCGGCGCGCACGTCCATCGGCGCGGCGGCCGCCAGCGCCTGCTTCTCCTGGGCCAGGCGCTCGCGCAGGCTGGCGACCGGCTGGTGGGGACGCCAGTGGTCGCCAACGAAACTCTTGTCCAGGTGGATGTGGCCGTCGACCAGAGCCGGCAGCACCGTATACCCGCGCAGGTCGACCCCCTCGCCGTCACCGGCTTCGGGGGGCACGCTGGCACCGAAGCGGGTGAACCGTCCGTGCTCGATGGTGAAGGACAGAGGCTGGCCGGCGGCATCCACCGCGCCACGTACATGCAGGGCCGTCATGCGGTTCTCCTTCGATGAATGCATGCGACCTTACGGGCTGGTACGGCCAGACCGCCAATGAAATCGCTGCATTGCAGGCATCCACCACGCCACTGCCCGGTGCCCCGGCAGCGGGTCGATCGCAGGAGCGGGTAAACTAGCGATGACGCAATCACCACAGCAGGATCCATGGGCCCGTTCGACCGCACCGACCGCCATCGCTGGCAGGCCGCCTCGCTGCTGGCGGCAGCGCCGGTTGCCGCCTTGGCCGCGGCCGATGCGCAGACCGGGCAGGACGCCCCGGCGGCGTCCGCAACGCCGCAACAGCGCGTGGAGGAACTGCACCGGCGTGTGCTGGCCGGACGCAGCGCAACCGCGGCCCTGGAGGCCTGGTGCGCCGAACACGGCCTGGCCGACAAGGGGCGGGTCCGCGCGGTACGGGTCCAGGGCGTGCAGCGCGATGCGCCCGACGACGTACGCAGGGCGCTGCAGGTCGACGCCGGCACGCCGCTGCGCTACCGCCGCGTGCAGTTGGCCTGCGGTCCGCGCGTGCTGTCCGAAGCGGACAACTGGTACGTGCCCGCGCTGCTGACGCCGGCGATGAACAGCCTGCTTGATGGCAGTGACGAGCCGTTCGGCCGGGTGGTCGCACCGCTCGGCTTCAAGCGCCAGACCCTGCGTGATCAAACCTACTGGCCCGCTCGCGGCGACGGTGCCGGCGCCACCGTGCTGGAAGTCCGTGCCCTGCTGCGCGACAGCGCGCAGCGGCCTTTCAGTTATGTCATCGAAAGCTACCTGCAGGGCGCGCTGCCGCACTGACCGTGGCCATCACGCCAGGCAGTGCTATGGTGCTCCCACCGCCCCTGTGGAAGCGCACTGATGGATATCCGCCACGGCATGATGATCCCCCTCGCCCTGCTCGGCACGCTGGTCCTGAACGGCTGTGCCAGCAGTCCGGGCCCGCAGGTGCGCGGCAGTGGCCAGTGCCAGGCCAGCGCGCTGGGATGGGCCGTGGGCCAGCCTGCCAACGAGGCGAACATGCGGCGGCTGTCACGCGAAAGCGGCGCCGGGCTGGTCAACCCGATCGGCCCCGGCACGATCACCACCAAGGACCTGCGCACTGATCGCCTGCGCGTCTTCATCGACAAGCAGGACGTGATCACCGCCGTGCGCTGCGAGTAATCGCAGCACCGGGGCGGCCTTCAGTCCGCGCGGACCAGCAGTTCGGGACTGATGTCGGCGATGCAACGCGCCCCGGTGAGGGTCATCGCCACCCGCATCTCCCTCGCCACCAGGTCCAGCAGGTTGGCCACCCCGGCTTCTCCATGGGTGGCCAGGGCATACACGAAGGCGCGTCCGAGCAGTACCGCATCGGCGCCCAGCGCCAGCATGCGCACCACGTCCAGGCCACTGCGGATGCCCGAATCGGCGAGGATCTTCAGTTCGCCCTTTACCGCATCGGCAATGGCCGGCAAGGCGCGTGCGGTCGACAGCACCCCATCCAGCTGGCGCCCGCCATGGTTGGACACCACGATGCCATCGGCACCGAAGCGCACCGCATCGCGCGCGTCATCAGCGTCGAGGATGCCCTTGATCACCATCGATCCCTTCCAGAATTCGCGGATCCATTCCAGGTCCTTCCAACTGATCGACGGATCGAAGTTGCTGCCCAGCCAGCCGATATAGTCGGCCAGCCCGGTGGGATCGCCGCGGTAAGCCGAGATGTTGCCCAGATCGTGCGGACGCCCGCGCACCCCGACGTCCCAGGCCCAGCGCGGATGCGCCAGCACCTGGCCGGCGCGACGCAGCGCAGCGTTCGGTCCGCTCATCCCGGAATGCATGTCGCGGTAGCGCGCACCGGGCACCGGCATGTCCACGGTGAACACCAACGTGGTCACCCCGGCCGCTTGTGCGCGTTCCAGCGCGTTGCGCATGAAGCCACGATCACGCAGGACATACAGCTGGAACCACATCGGCCGGCTGATCGCCGGGGCCACCTCTTCGATCGGGCACACCGATACCGTGGACAGCGTGAACGGGATCCCCCGGCTGGCTGCCGCACGTGCGGCCTGGACCTCGCCACGCCGCGCGAACATGCCGGTCAGGCCGACCGGCGCCAACGCGACCGGCATCGCCAGCGTCTCGCCGAACAGGTCGGTCTGCAGGTCCAGTTCTGACATGTCGCGCAGCACGCGCTGGCGCAACGCGATCCCCGCCAGGTCCTCCACGTTGCGCCGCAACGTGTATTCGGCGTAGGCCCCCCCGTCCACGTAATGGAACAGGAACGGCGGCAACCGGCGCTGCGCCGCTGCCCGGTAGTCGGTGGAGGCGGAAATGATCATGTCCGACTGTGAGCGCAAACGGCGCCGCCAGGCAATTCGCCTTTCGGCGAATGCGCCGGTTTACAGTTTTTTCTCGACCCGGCGCATCACGGTCAGCACCACCACGCACATCAGCGTCACCCCGCTGGCGATCACATACGCGCCGATACCGACTGCAATGCCGACCGCCGCGGACATGATCAGCGAACTGGCGGTGGTCAGGCCGCTGACTTCGCCATCGCGCGTACCGCGGATGATGGTGCCGGCGGCGATGAAGCCCACGCACGCCACCACCGCCTCGATCAGGCGGATCGGATCGACCTGCAGCAGGTCCCGGTACTGGTCCTGCTGGAAATGCTCGGCCACTGAATCGCCGAGCCCGACGATCAGCGCCGCCGCGCCGGCCAGCAGCATGTGCGTGCGCAGTCCCGCCGCATGCTTGCCCAGTTCGCGCTCGAACCCGATGACCCCGCCGAACAGCATGGCAGCGGCCACCCGCAGCAGCAGGGAGATATCCTGGCTGAAATCCATCGCACGTCTTCCCTTGGTCAAACCGTGAAGGTCGCCGGAATGCCGTGCGAGGACCGTGAAAGCCGCTGGCTTACTGTGCCAGGTAGCCGCCATCGATGGCGTAGTAGGTGCCGGTGGCGAACGATGCGGCATCGCTGGCCAGCCAGGCCACCAGCGCGGCGACCTCTTCGGGCGTACCCAGGCGCTTGAGCGCGTGCCGGCCTTCCAGCGTGGCCCGTACCTTCGGGTCCATCTGTTCCAGCAACGGGGTGCTGATGAAACCGGGTCCGACCGCGTTGATGCGGATCTGGTCGGCGGCATGCTCCCAGGCAGCGGTCTGGGTCAGACCCACCACGCCATGCTTGGCCGCCGCGTAGGCCACCGAACCGGCATACCCCACCTGGCCCAGGATCGAGGCCATGTTGATGATGCTGCCGCCACGGCCAGCCTTGCGCATGGCCTGGATCTGCGCGCGCTGGCACAGGAACACGCTGGTCAGGTTCACGTCGATGACCTTGCGCCAGCCCTCCACGGGGTAGTCCCCACTGATCGCGGCCGGACCGCCGATGCCGGCGTTGTTGACCGCGATATCCACGCTGCCAAGTTCGGCCACGGTGCGTGCCACGGCCGCTTCCACGGCGGTCTCGTCGGTGACGTCCAGTGCGATGCCGAGCGCCTTTGCGCCCTTGCCGCGCAGCGCTTCGGCGGTGGCGTCGACCGCCTCCTGCTTGAGGTCCCATACCGAAATCGCGGCACCGGAAGCGGCCAGCATTTCCGCCACGGCCAGCCCGATCCCGGACACGCCGCCGGTCACGATCGCGGTCTTGCCCTTGAGTTGGTAATCAATCATTGCTCGACTCCTGTTGCGTTGGTCTGGATGGGGTCCAGCCATCACCGGCAACGTTACGCCGCGCGTCGTGACGCGCCTGCAACATGCGTCCACGGCGCGTGCAACAGGCCTTCCCATCGCTGCAACAACCCAGGTCCTATGCTCGGCGCACGGGCCCTGATGCGGCCCTTCCTCCCCCAACGAAGGATGCTTGATGCCAACCGATGACACTGTGCTGTTCTCTGCAACCCGCCTGGGCGCGATCGCCATCGCCAACCGGGTGGTGATGGCCCCGCTCACCCGCAATCGCGCCCTGCCGGACCGCGTCCCTACGCCGCTGGCGGTCGAGTACTACGGGCAGCGCGCCAGCGCCGGGCTGATCATCGCCGAAGCGACACAGATCAGTCCGCTGGGCCAGGGTTACCTGGACACGCCGGGCATCTACAGCAGCGCACAGGTGCAGGGCTGGAAGGCCGTGACCGACGAAGTCCACGCCCGCGGCGGAAAGATCGTGCTGCAGCTGTGGCACGTCGGCCGCATCTCGCACACCAGCCTGCTGCCGGAAGGTGAGGTGCCGGTCGCGCCCAGCGCCATCCGCGCCGATGCGAAGACCTTTACCGCCAACGGTTTCGAAGACGTGTCCACACCACGCGCGCTCGCCCTGGACGAGATCCCGGCATTGATCGAGGACTACCGCAAGGCCGCGCACAACGCCATCGAAGCCGGCTTCGACGGTGTTGAAGTCCATGCGGCCAACGGCTACCTGATCGATCAGTTCCTGCGCGACGGCAGCAACAAACGCGAGGACGCCTACGGCGGCAGCATCGAGAACCGTACCCGCCTGTTGTTCGAAGTGGTCAGCGCAGTGGCCGACACGATCGGTGCGGCGCGCACCGGCGTGCGCCTGTCCCCCACTACCCCGGCCGGCGATGCCCACGACAGCGATCCGCAGCCGTTGTTCGAACGCGCCGTGGAACGCCTGGACGATATCGAGGGGCTGGCCTTCGTGCATGTCATCGAAGGGTCCACCGGCGGTGACCGGGACAATATCCCGTTCGACTACCCGGCCCTGCGTTCGCGTTTCGGCGGCGCATGGATCGCCAACAACGGTTACGACAAGACGCGTGCCGAAGCCGCGTTGGCATCGGGCTACACCGATGCGGTGGCGTTCGGTCGTGCCTTCATCGCCAATCCGGACCTGGTCGAGCGCCTGCGCCGCGACGCACCGCTGGCCGAGATCGACCAGGCCACCCTGTATGGCGGCGGTGCAAAGGGCTACACCGATTACCCGCCGCTGTGAGCAACACGGGCTGACAACTGTCCGGTGGGGAGACGACCGCCCGGCGGGTGACGACCGCCCGGTGGGTGACGACCGTTGGTCGTCACCTCCCCGACCGCAATCAGCGAACCACGGTGTCCTGCAGCTTCACATCCACCACCTGCAGCGGCTCGGCCGCGTTGCGACCCAGCTGCAGCTGGTAGTCACCAGCGGCAATCTTCCACTCCCGCGCGGTCGGATCGAAATCAGCCAGGGTCTTCGGCTCGGCTTCGATGCGGATCCGGCGCTGCTCACCCGGCTGCAGGCTGACTTTGTCGAAACCGACCAGGCGGATCGGCGTGGTGTGGCCCTGTGGCAGCTTCAGGTACAGCTGGGCAACATCGGCACCGGCACGCGCGCCGGTGTTGCGCACGTCCACGCTGGCGACCAGGCGCTGGCCTTCCACGCTCACCTGCAGGTTCTCGTAGGCGAAGCTGGAATAGGACAGGCCATGGCCGAAGGCGAAGGTCGGCACCAGGCCCTTGGCTGCAGCCCACTTGTAACCCACGTTGGCACCTTCGATATCGAAATCGAAGATGTCCACCGCCGGCTGCTTCGGGTTGAACCCCAGTCCCGGCACGTGCGGGCGCGGCAGCTGTGATTCGTCAACCACCCACGTCACCGGCAGGCGACCGGACGGATTGACCTTGCCGGTGAGCAGTGCGGCGATGCCCTCACCACCGCGGATGCCCGGATACCACGCCTGCAGCAGCGCCGGCACCTGGGCCAGCCACGGCGTACGCACCGGGCCGTTGGTTTCCAGCACCACCACGGTCTTCGGATTGGCCTTGGCCACCGCACTGATCAGCGCGTCCTGCTGGTCGGGCAGCTGCATGTCCGGCAGGTCGACCGATTCGGCCGACCACTGGGTGGCGAACACCAGGGCCACATCGGCCTGTGCGGCCGCGCGCGCGGCGGCCGCCGGATTGCGGCCATCCACATAGGTGATCTGGGCATCGGGCCGCTCGGCGCGCAGCGCTTCCAGCGGCGAAGACGGGTGGAAGATCACCGGACCCGGCCAGGTGGTCGGCATCACGCCCGGTACCGCATTGGTGCCCTTGGCGGTGATGCCCACCATCGACGAACCACCGCCGCCGATCACGCCCTTGTCGGCGTGACCGCCGATGATCACGATGCGCTTCACGCTGTCGGCCAGCGGCAACAGGTTGCCTTCGTTGCGCAGCAGCACGCTGCCCTCTTCCACCGTGCGCTGGGCCGCGGCGTAGCCGGCTTCCACGTCGATCGGCTGGTGCTGCGGCGGGTTGTCGAAGTTGCCATGCAGGAACATCGTGCGCAGGATACGCGACACCATGTCGTCCAACCGCGCCTGCGGCACCGTGCCACCGGCCACGGCCAGGCGCAGCGGCTGGTCGAAGAAGGTGGTGGCGTCGAACACTTCGCCGGCCGACTGCTGGTCCAGGCCGGCCAGCGCCGCCTTCGAGCCGCTGTGCACGCCGCCCCAGTCGGACATCACGAAACCGGGGAACTTCCATTCCTGCTTCAGCACCTGGTTCATCAGGTACGGATGTTCGCAGCCGTAGATGCCGTTGATCTTGTTGTAGGAACACATCGCCGAACCCGGCTTGCCGAGCTCGATGGCGATCTCGAAGGCCAGCAGGTCCGACTCGTGCATCGCCTGGTCGCCGATCTGCACGCTGTGGAAGTTGCGCCGCGTCTCCATGTCGTTGAGCGCGTAGTGCTTCATCGTGGAGATCACGTGCTGGCTCTGGATGCCGCGGATCGACTCACCCACGATCACCCCGCCCAGCAGCGGATCTTCACCGGCGTATTCGAAGTTGCGCCCGTTGCGCGGATCGCGCTGCAGGTTGACGCTGCCACCGAGCAGGATGTTGAAGCGCTGCTGCCAGGCTTCGCGACCCATCGTGGCGCCGCCGACATAGGCGATCAGCGGATTCCAGCTGGACGCCGTGGATGGACCGGACGGCATCGCGGTGGCGAAGTCACCCTTGCGGATGCCGCCGGGGTTGGTCACCCCTACGCCGGCATCGGCCGACTGCTGCGCCGGGATGCCCAGCCGCGCCACGCCGGGCACGAAGCCGGCCGAACCGACCGCGCCTTCCGGCAGCGGACCGCCGTCCTTGCCCAGCCCGAAGTAGCTGCGCAGCATCTGGAATTTTTCGTCCTGGGTCATCTCACCCAACAGCAGGCGGGTGCGCTCATCGGCGCCCAGCGTGGTGTCCATCCACGGCTGCGGCGGCGTCGCGCCCTGCGCATACGGCAAGGTCAGCAGTCGTGCCTGCAGCTTGCGACCCGCGCCATCGCGCAGGTCAAGCGTCGAGGCGCGGCCTTCAGCGAATCCGTTGCTGGCCACGCCGTCCACCGCGGTTGCGGCGAAGCCGTCGGCCCGCACCGCCTGCGACGCCAGCAGCACCGCCGGCGCCCCCAGGCGCGAGGACTTCAGCAGGGCCGGCAGTGCCGTCGCATCCGCACCGGCCTGCGCATACAGCGCCACCACATGACGGTCATCGGCCAGTCGCAGATAACCTCGGCCGATCTGGTCCGGACCGGACTCGGCCTGCACCGGGACACGGCTGAGGATCACCTGGCCCTGCGCAGTGCCTTGGGCATCCACCTCGGCCTGGACGAAGCGGTAGGCAAAGCCGAGCTGGTCAGCCAGCGTCTGCAGCGGATCGATCGCCCCGACCGCACGCTCCACGTCCAGCACCGTCACCACATCGGCCTGCACCGAGGTCAGCTGGGTGGCCAGCGAACCGACATCGGCGGCCTGCGGTGCCTTGTCCAGCGCCAACACAGTGAAGGAAGGCGTGGTATCGGCAGCGAAGGCCGGAACGGAGAGCGCCAGCGCAATGGCGGCGGAAAGGGAGAGCTGCTTTGTAATCGTTTTCATCGACAGACGTTTCAAACCCGATGCCTGCGCAGTCGGTCCTGGAAAGGGTGCCGCCGAAGGGAGCAGCGCTAGCCCGCGTACAGGCCTCGCCGAAGCGATGCTGCAGGGACCGGGGCGGAGCAGGCCTGCGCACGGACCCCTCCGTCCGGCGTGACAACCTGCTCCTGGACTGCGAGGCAATCCAACAGGTGAAGAGTGGTCGAGGGGGTTTGTTGCTGTCAACCTCCGTCGCATGCGGCGAAGGTCGCATGGACGACTGGAGCACGCCGCGTGCATCGGCTATTGTCGCGGATCGATCCAAGGAAGGAATCCGTCCATGTCACGTGCCCTGAGCAGCACCGCCCTCGCGCTCTCCCTGGTCGCCCTGGCCGCCTGCGGCTGGACCGCATGGCGCCAGCAGCGCGCGCAATCGCCCGACCAGGTGCTGCATGCCCGCGGACTCATCATCACCGACGCGAACGGCCAGGCGCGGTTGATCCTGGGCGCCCCGGTCCCCGATCCCACCACGGGCGGCAAGCCGCTGGGCCCGCGTGGCGCACCGTTGTCCGGCCTGGTACTGCTCGGCCCGGACGGCTCCGAACGCGGCGGCTATGGCACCTCGGACGTCGGCGGCGAAGCGATCCTGACCCTGGATGATGCCACCGGCGCCACCGAAGTCTTCAAGGTGGTCGCCAACCCGGACCGGGGTGCCACGCTGATGGTCAAGCACCAGAACAATACGGGCGCGATGCTGACCTCGTGGCAGGGCGCGCCCGAGCTGATGTTCGTGGACGATACCGGGCGCTCGTTCTACGTGCGGCCGGGGATGCCTTCGGCGCCGTAGGCGGTGGGTCGAACGGGTGAAACCCGTCGCGGGTGGCTTTGTTGCTGGCTACGTGCTCGGGGCCGGGCGGTGGGGCTGGGCGGGGAACGGCAAAAGCCGCTCCTGCGGGCCTCGTTTCGCGCCATCCATGGCGCGGGTCCACTTCATCGCATTCGCGCTGCCGCTCCCACGCTTTGCTGCGCAAACCGCGGGCCCCGTCTCACCACCACCCACACCCCGCCGCTTCGCGGCCGCCCCTGACTCAGGGGCTCACTCCACCCGACACAAACACGGCGCTCTGGTAGCGCCGACCCATGGTCGGCGGAATCCATCAGACCCCATTTCCCCACAAAATCCGCCGACCATGGGTCGGCGCTACCGAAGATTCCATGGCCGCCGTGGACCTGTCGAAAGGTGGGGCGGGGTGGCTGTGCAGGGCCGTCTTTTCGCATGGATGCGAAAAGCGAGCCTACAGGGACGTACCTGCGGCGTGTCCTGCACAGACACCCCGCCCCGCCAACACGCAGCCCTGCAGGCCGTTGACGTTGCCGTTGCTTCGGCTTGGAAAAGGGGGTGCCGGGCCGCAGGCCCGGCAAACCAGAACACACTCAGCGCGGCCCGAACATCAGTTCCAGGTCGTTGCCCTGCGGCAGCCCCGAACGACGCTGCACGTGCCCTTCAGCATCCTTGAACAGGATTCCCGGCGTGCCCTGGAAACCCATCTCGACCATCAACGCCTGGTTGGCATCCAGCTTGCGCGACGCATCGGCGCCGATCGCCACCGGCTTGATGCCGCCGCGGTCAAAGGCGTGCTCGTTCTCCAGCAGCGCAGCGCTCGGATTGGCCGCTTGCAGGATGGCCGCTGCCTTGCCCGGACTGTCTTCGCGGATCACGCCCACCATGATGTGGCGCAGTTGCACCTTGCCGGCATCCACCCACGGCCGCGCCGCATCCCAGAACTTGTGGCAGTAGGGACAGTTGGCATCGCTGAAGGTGTACACCACGCGCGGCGCGCTGGCCTTGCCGTCGGCGACCCAGGCACTGGATTGGAGCTGCGACCAGATCTTCTCGGTCATCGGCCCGGCCACCTTTTCGGTCAGCAGATCGCGCGCCACGTCATTGCCCTGCGCATCGAACAGGCTGCCCACCACCACATGCTTGCCATCGGGAGTCAGGTAAGCGGCGGCAGGCCGCTGGCCATTGACCACACCGGCAAACCCGCGCAGGCCGCCAGGCGCTTCGAACTCTGAAACCACTTCGAAACCGAGCTTCTGCAGGCCCTTGATCGGCGCCGGGACGCCGCTTGCGTCCCCATTGGCGCCCGCAGTCGCAGGCGTTGCCTGAGCCGCGTTTTTCGGCGCCTGCGCCTGGCCACAGCCGGACACCGCCAGCAGGATCGGCAACACCAGCGCCGCTGGTGCGGCGCGCAGATACGTGGAAAGCATGACAGCTCCTGATTGAATGCCCGCGCAGGCTACCGTAGCCGGCGCAGTTTGTGCTCGAGGCCTGCAGCGGTCAGTTCGCCCAGGTGCAGTTCGCGAAGCTGGCCTTCGCGGTCGAAGAACAGGGTACTCGGGTAGGCTTGCACGCCCATCGCCTCGGCCGTGCGCGCCGGCTCGTCCAGCAGCACGCCCTGCAGGCCCGGAGCATGCACGCGCAGGAATTCCTGCACCGTCTCCGCATCCTCGCCCTGGTTCACGAACAGGAAACGCACCTGCGGGTGCGCTCGCTGTGCCGCTGCCAATACCGGCATCTCGCGGATGCACGGCCCACACCAACTGGCCCAAAGGTTCACCACGACCGGGCTGCCCTGCCCTGCGGCCAATGCAACCGGTTGGCCACCCAGGTCGTGCAGCACCATCGCCGGCAGGCTGACCTGCCCTGCCTGCCAATGCTGCAGGCCAGCGGTGGCACCCCACCAACTGGCCGTGGCGAACAGCGCGGCAGCAATGACGGCCGGGCGCAGTGAAGGGTGCCGACGCAACTTCCACGCGCCCCAGCCAGCGGCACAGGCGAAGAATCCAATAGGGTCGAAGCCGCCATCACCGATGCGCAGGATCGATCCGGGATCGGCCAGGTACAACGGCGCGGCGCGCAGCACGAACACGACCCGTGCGGCCAGCAGCCCCAGCAGGAACATGTCCACCAGCAAGGCGGTGGCGGGCCGCCATGCCACGCCGGGCGGGCGCGGCCACAGGCGCGCGACCAGCAAAGCCAGCAGCAGGAAAGAGATGGCCAGTGCCACCGGCAGTGGCACTGGTCCCAGGCTCATCATCACAGGTGTGTCTTCAACGGATACTGTCCGGCAGGTTCAGCAGGAACGAGGGTCGTTCACCATCGCGGCCGCAGCAAGCCACTGGACAGGTGTCCATTCAGGCAGCGTGCCGGTCGACTGGTCGGAACGGGCTGCCCATCGGCGATGGGCCTGACTGCGCGGCGCGCTGCTTGCCCGCCACCATGCGCCGGTACGTTGCCGGGGTCATGCCGACGATACGCAGGAACAGACGGCGGAATGCGCTCTGGTCCGCATAACCGACGCCCCAGGCCACTTCATCGATGGCCCCGCCCAGTTGCAGCAGCAGCTGTGCCTTGGCAATGCGCAGCCGTTGGCAATACTCGATCGGGCGCAGCCCGGTTGCCTTCAGGAAGCGACGCTGCAGCGTACGCGGCTCCAGTCCGGAGGCCTGGCAGATCGCACCCAGCGTGGCACCGCGCGCGGCCGTGGTATGCAGCTAGCGCTGCGCCTTGAGCACGTCGCGATCTCCATGGGCGAAGTTGGCACTGAAGCGCTCCAGGTCCTGCTGGATGCCGGCAGGCACCACGATGCCCTGCTGGTGAGCCACCGCCGCCATCACGCCCTGGCCGTGCACCCGGTAAAGCAGGCGCAGGGCAAGGAATCGCCACGCTTGGGATCCGGTGACGGTCAGCAGGTCGCCGTCGTCCACCAGCAACCGTTCACTGGGAACCCAGCTTCCGCTCTGCGATGACAGCCCCGGGAAGCGGGTGGCGTCCACGCTGGCAACCGTCCGGCCAGCCAACAGTCCGGCGCGTGACAACACGCCGATTCCGTCATTCACCGCCGCCATCAGGCTTCCGCCGTCGTAGTGGGCGCTTAACCAGTCCAGCAGCACGGTTTCGTCACGGATCTGTCCGTTCTGGCTGACCTGCCCAGGCAGGGCGATGATCGCAGGCACGGTCGCATCCAGCATCTCCGCGCCGGCTACCCGCTGTGGTCCGCCACCATCGCTGGCCATGATCCAGCGCGACACCAGAATGCGTGCCGTATGCCGACCCTGTTGCTGCGCCAGCCGGTTTCCGACATGCGCCATCTCGGCCAGCATCGATGCAGCCGAAGGGTCAGCACCCGGGTATTCCACTACTGCGATTTCTGTCAGCTCGTTCTTGTTTGCGTCCATCAGCTCCTCCTCTTGCCTCCCGCGAACAGAGCCGCCGCCATTGACGGCGTGGCTCTTCGGTGGCTGCAGGTTAGGAATCGCGTACAGGCCGAGGCTATGAAGAAAGCTGCAAACTGCGTCAGAAGCCTTGCTTTTCAGTGGCTAGTGGCTCTAGACCTCACTCAAGGGTTGATGGTGGTCACATTCGGAGGGCTCTCTGGATAGGGGTCAACCCGTACGCCGTGCCAGCGCGCCTATCGATATCGTCCGCCGTTACGAGCGGCAACAGCTGTTACCGACCGGCCGACCGCCGCCGCGCTGCCTTCTGCCTGGAGAAAACAGGCGCGTTGCCGATGCTTTCGGCCGAACGCGGCGGTGGCGATGCGCCTGGGTTCGGTATCGGTGATCAGCAACGCACTTCGGCTGCGTTCGCAGCGGCTTCCGGGTGTCCGGATCGGCATGCAGAAAACTGCAATAAATGCTTGCCAACCCCAGTACCCATCGCTATGATTTCGCACCTCAGCGACGTGGGGCCATAGCTCAGCTGGGAGAGCGCCTGCATGGCATGCAGGAGGTCAGCGGTTCGATCCCGCTTGGCTCCACCAAACTTTCGGCATTAGGCCGTCGGAAGGTCGCGAATAAATTGATGAGCAATGCGTCCCCATCGTCTAGAGGCCTAGGACATCACCCTTTCACGGTGGCGACCGGGGTTCGAATCCCCGTGGGGACGCCACTCATCTGGACAACCGGGACCCGGACGAAACCGGGTCTTTTTTGTTCATCGCCTTCGGCCTTCACGGGCGTGGCGCTTGTCGGATCTTCACTTCGGTGGGTGTATCCTTCAATTGTCGAGAAGCTTCGAAAAAGCTTCCACAAACGTGAATAAGCCGGTATGATAGGCGGCTCGGTTACACGGGGCCATAGCTCAGCTGGGAGAGCGCCTGCATGGCATGCAGGAGGTCAGCGGTTCGATCCCGCTTGGCTCCACCACTTTCGACAATAGGCCGTCGAAGGTTCTACAACTTGAAGTTTTTCGTGCGTCCCCATCGTCTAGAGGCCTAGGACATCACCCTTTCACGGTGGCGACCGGGGTTCGAATCCCCGTGGGGACGCCAGTTTCAAAACGGGAACCTGACCCATCAGGCAACCGGGTTTCAATGGGGCCATAGCTCAGCTGGGAGAGCGCCTGCATGGCATGCAGGAGGTCAGCGGTTCGATCCCGCTTGGCTCCACCACTCCAGGCATTAGGCCGTCTGGATAGCAGTACAACTCAAGTTTTCGTGCGTCCCCATCGTCTAGAGGCCTAGGACATCACCCTTTCACGGTGGCGACCGGGGTTCGAATCCCCGTGGGGACGCCAATTCTGCAAAAACCCGGCTTCGGCCGGGTTTTTCTTTTCCTGCGCTAAGCTGCCTGCATGTGCTACTCCGCCCAGATCCGTGCCGACTACGCCAAACTGGTCCGCCACTACGGCGCGACGATGTCGCTGGAGGAATTCTCCCGCCTGTACACCTTCGACCCGGCCAAGAAGCGGCCGAAAACCCCGAAGGCGATGGACGATGGATTCCGCGGCGCGCGCACTGATGCCGGCCGCGATATCGTGGCGATGATCCAACAGTGGCATGCGCAGGAACAGACCGGGCTGGAAGCCGAACTGCGGCGCCAGCACGAGCGCCGCACCGTTGCCCAGGCCGCCGTGGCCAGCAAGCCCACGCAGAAGGCACGCAACGAACTGCGCATCGCCGGCAACCGCATCGAGCGTGCCCAGTCCCGCCTGGATGACCTGCAGCGCAGCCAGCAGCTGCCGCGCGACAATCGCATCTTTCCCGGCACGTATGCCCCGGTCATCGTGGCCGAAGACGGCCGGCGGGTGATCAAGCCGATGCGCTACCAATGCCGGCTGCCGGACAAGCCGGCGCGCAACGACGTGCTGTATCCGGGTACCTACAACGCACGCCGCGACAGCCTGGAAGGCTACTGGCGTGGCGCATTCGGCCATCGCCACGGCGTGGTGGTGGTGCAGTCGTTCTACGAGCACGTACCGCGCAAGGGCTTGCCGCTGCAGTCCGGCGATGACGAGAGCGACGTGGTGCTGGAGTTCCAGCCACGGCCACGCCGCGACCTGCTGGTCGCCTGCCTGTGGGCGGAGTGGGAAGGCCCCGAAGGCCGCCTGCTGTCGTTTGCGGCGGTAACCGACGAGCCACCGCGCGATGTCGCCGCCACCGGGCACGATCGCGGCATCGTACCGATACGCGAAGCCCATCTGGATGCATGGCTGAACCCGGATCCCACCGACCTGGCCGCGCAGTACCGGATCCTGGATGACCGCGAAGACATCGAATACGCCTGGAGCGAAGCGGCTTGAGGCCTACCCGTGGCGCGCGGTTTTGTTTACACTACGCGGCCACGCTGCCGGTGTGGCGGAATGGTATACGCAGCTGACTCAAAATCAGCCGGGGGTGACCCCATGAAGGTTCGAGTCCTTTCACCGGCACCAGCAACAAGAAAAAGCCAGGCCACGTGCCTGGCTTTTTCATTCGTAGCGTAGGTGACGACGACCGTTGGTCGTCACGTTCTCCGCCACAGCCGCCAGCTCACCCAGCCGCCATGTCCCAGCGTGGCCCCCAGCAGCGCCACCACCGCCCAGCGCAGCACGCTGGCCAGTTCCACGTGCAGCGCCGCCCCCTGCACCTGCTCAAGCAACAGCCAACCCAGCACCGCGGCCATCCACGCCGCTGCCGCAGGTCCATACGCACGAAGCACTTCCCGATCCCAACCTGCCATGCCGTTCCCCGGTGTCTCTGAAGGTGCGGGCAGTGTCCCCTGCCCCGCTCTCACCGGCTGAGACCTTCACGCACCGATCAGTCACTTTCCGGTGGCGAAGCCAGGCCCATCGGTTCGGACTGCACGTTGTTGCGTCCGGCCGCCTTGGCCCGGTAACACTGCACGTCGGCCGCGGCCACCGCTTCGTCCACGCTCATCCCGGTGTTGATCGAGGCGATGCCGATGCTCACCCCGACCTTGATGCGGTGCTGCTCCCACGGGATGGACAGCCCGCCGATGGTATGCAGCAGCTCGCCGGCGATCCGTCGCGCCCGGCGCAGCGAACAACCCGCCAGGATCACTGCGAATTCGTCGCCACCCAGCCGGGCCACCACGTCCGAATCACGCACGCCATGGCGCAGCACGTTGGCCACCGCCCACAGCACCGCATCGCCGGCCAGATGCCCCCAGGTATCGTTGACCGGCTTGAACTGGTCCAGGTCGATGAACATCAGCGAGGCGGCCTGCCCGGTACGATCCACGTGGGCGATGGCCTGCTGCAGGTGCGCTTCGAAACCGCGCCGGTTGACCAGGTCGGTCAGCGGATCCATCTCGGCCAGCTGTCGCGCCTCGCGCTGCCGCGCGCGCAGCTGGGTCACATCGCGTATCACCCACACCGCACCGCGCAGCGCGCCCGCATCGTCATGCAGCCAGGCCTGGGAGACATCCACCGGCATGTTCTCCCCGTCCTGCACCAGCAGCAGGTCCGAATGCAGGTCCACTGCGTTGCTTTCCGGATCCAGCAGAACCGATATATCCAGCGGTGAGAGCGGTGCATATTCGGTGGTCAGCTGCATCATCTCCCCCACGTGGCGGCCGTGCAGCGGGGCGCCCTCTGGCCCGCCCAGCGCACGCACCGCAGCCGCGTTGGCATGTTCGATGCGCCCGTCCAGGTCCACGCTCAGCACCAGGTCGGTCACCGCATCCAGGGTGATCCGGCTGCGCTGCTCGGCCTGCAGCACGCGCTGTTCGCTGGCGTGCTGGGCGGTGACATCCTGGATCTGCGATACGAAATGCAGCGGATCGCCCTGCTCGCTACGCACCAGCGACACCGAAAGACGCGTCCAGATGACGTTGCCCTCGCGGCCGATGTAGCGCTTTTCCAGGTGATAATGCGCGCGCTCGCCGCGCAACAGGCCCTGCACCATGGCCAGGTCGGTGTCCAGGTCGTCGGGGTGGGTCAGGCGCTGGAAATCGACCTGCAGCAGCTCATTGCGCGAATAGCCCATGATCCGGCACAGCGCATCGTTGACGTCCAGCCAGCGCCCTTCCAGCGACACCAGCGCCATGCCCAGCGCCGCGCTGGTGAACGCACCGGCGAATTTCTCTTCCGCCAGGCGTGCCTCGGCGCGGGCCTGCAACACCTCGGTGATGTCGGTAGCCATGCCGACGAAGCCGGTGATCTCCCCCCGTGCGTCGGCCAGGGCACTGATCGACAGCCGCACCTGGCGGGGCTGGCCGTCCTTGCGCAGGAAGGTCCACTGCCGTGAAAAAGTGTGCTCGCGTGCCCTCGCGCTGAGTATCGAAAACAGGTCCCCTCCCGCTGCTTCGTCGGCCGGCAGGGTCCGCAGGAACGCATCTGCTTCTTCGCCCTGGTGGAACAGCACCGGGCTGGCGACGCCCACCACTTCATCGGCCCGGTAGCCCAGCAGGCGTTCGGCACCGGAGTTGAACAGCGTGATCGAGCCCTGCTCATCGGTGACGATGACCGCCACTTCATCGGACGAATCGACGATCGACTGCAGCCGCTGGCGCGCACCCGCCACGTCCTGGCGTGCCTGTTGCAGATCGGTCACATCGGCGTGCGCCCCGGCCATCCACAGCGGCGCCCCGTCCGCATCCCATTCGCAGACCCGGCCGCGGTCCTGCACCCATACCCAGTGGCCATTGCGGTGGCGCATCCGCACCAGGCACTCGTAGAACGGCGTCTGGCCGGCAAAATGCGCCTGCAGCTGGACATCGGAACGTTGCAGGTCATCGGGATGGACCAGACGCTCGAAGGTATCGGAGCAGATGGGTTGCAGTTCCTCCAGCGTGTAACCGACGATCTCGGCCCAGCGCGCGTTGACCTGCATGTGGCCGGTCGCCGGACTCCACTCCCAGGTGCCAGCCGCGCTGCCATCGATGATCATGCGCAGCCGGCGGACCTGCTCAAGCGCCTGCTCCAGCTGCGCCTGCAGATCGATGGGGGGACGGGCGGACAGGTCGTTCATCGGAGCACCGCGCGCACCCACGCGCAGGCCTGTCGCGTGCCTGCGCACGGGGACCTGGTCGACACGCCTGCAGAACTGACCGCCATGGCCCTCCCGGCATCTGGCCCGGGCCTCATCGGCCCCCTCATCGCCCAGTGTGCGCAATCACGGGGCGCTGCGTAAGCCCCCCCCGTCCCAGATCGCCGGAAAGGGCTCGGCCGGACACTGCGGGCCGGCCTGTCGGCCCTGCCTCAGCTGCGCTTGGCGCGGGCGAAGGCGTCGGCCAGCGCATTGTTGGCAGGGGCCGCCGTGCTGCCAGGACGCCCGCCGCCGCCATTGCCACGCGGCTGGCCCGGACCGCGGCCGCCTCCGTCGCGGCGCGCCGGGTTGCCCGCCCCTGGACGCTCTTCGCGCGAACCCGGGCGGCTGGTGGATTGCCCCGGCGTATCGTCCAGGCGGCGGGTCAGGGCGATGCGCTTGCGCGCCACGTCCACCTCCAGCACCTTGACCTTGACGATGTCACCGGCCTTGACCACATCGCGCGGATCCTTGACGAAGGTGTCCGACAGCGCCGAGATGTGCACCAGTCCGTCCTGATGCACGCCGATGTCGACGAACGCGCCGAACGCCGCCACGTTGCTCACCACGCCTTCCAGGATCATCCCTTCGCGCAGGTCCTTGATGTCCTCCACGCCCTCGGCGAAGCGGGCGGCCTTGAACTCCGGACGCGGATCGCGGCCGGGCTTCTCCAGCTCCTTCAGGATGTCACGCACGGTCGGCACGCCAAAGGTTTCGTCGGTGAACTGTTCGGCCTTCAGCCCGCGCAGGAAGCTGCCATCGCCGATCAGCGCCTTGATCGGGCGGGCAGTGGCGGCCACGATGCGCTCCACCACCGGATAGGCTTCCGGATGCACCGAGGAAGCGTCCAGTGGCTGGTCGCCATCGGCGATGCGCAGGAAGCCGGCGCATTGCTCAAAGGTCTTTTCGCCCAGGCGCGGCACCTTGAGCAGGTCCTTGCGGCGCTTGAACGGTCCGTTGTCGTCGCGGTGCCGCACGATGTTCTCGGCCACGGTGGAGGACAGCCCGGACACCCGCGCCAGCAGTGCGGCAGAGGCGGTGTTGACATGCACGCCGACCGCGTTGACACAGTCTTCCACGCGCGCTTCCAGCGCCCGCGCCAGACGGTACTGGTCCACGTCATGCTGGTACTGGCCGACACCGATCGCCTTCGGCTCGATCTTCACCAGCTCGGCGAGCGGGTCCTGCAGGCGGCGTGCGATGGACACCGCGCCACGGATCGACACGTCCAGGTCCGGAAACTCCCTGGCTGCGAATTCCGAGGCCGAATACACCGATGCACCGGCCTCGCTGACCACGATCTTCTGCAGCGTGGTGCTGCCCATGGCGGCGATCACTTCGCCGGCCAGCTTGTCGGTTTCGCGGCTGGCGGTACCGTTGCCGATCGCGATCAGTTCCACGTTGTGCTTCAGGCACAGGTGCTTGAGCGACTGCAGCGACTGCTCCCACTGCCGGCGCGGCTCGTGCGGGTAGATGGTGTCGGTGGCCACCAGCTTGCCGGTGGCATCCACCACCGCCACCTTGCAGCCGGTGCGGATGCCCGGATCCAGCCCGAGCACGGTTTTCGGTCCGGCCGGTGCGGCCAGCAGCAGGTCTTTCAGGTTGTCACCGAACACGGTGATCGCCTCGGCTTCGGCCTTTTCGCGGGCCTGGTTGAACAGGTCCAGCAGCAGGTGCATGTGCAGCTTGGCGCGCCAGGTCAGGCGGCAGGCATCGAGCAGCCAGCGATCAGCCGCACGGCCCTTGTCGCTGATGCCGGCCCTGAACGCGACACGCCCTTCGCCGTACTGATGCCCGGCCTCGGCATCGGTGCCCGGGTCCAGTTCAAGGTGCAGGATTTCCTCGCGGCGCGCGCGGAACAGCGCCAGCAACCGGTGGGAGGGAATCTTCGCCAGCGCTTCGGCATGCTCGAAATAGTCGCGGTACTTGGCGCCTTCGTTCTCCTTGCCCTCGGCCACGCGGGCGCGGATCACGCCGTTTTCGGACAGCCAGCTGCGAAGTTCACCCACCAGAGCAGCATCTTCGCCCCAGCGCTCCATCAGGATCGCGCGTGCGCCTTCCAGCGCGGCCTTGGTGTCGGCCACGCCCTTTTCGGCATCGATGAAGGCTTCGGCGAACAGCTTGGGATCGCGTGCCGGGTCAGCCAGCAGGCCATCGGCGAGCGGCTCCAGTCCGGCCTCGCGGGCAATCTGCGCGCGGGTGCGGCGCTTGGTCTTGTACGGCAGGTACAGGTCTTCCAGCCGGCTCTTGGTGTCAGCGGCCAGGATGTCCCCGCGCAGAGCGTCGGTCAGCTTGCCCTGCTCGTCGATGCTGGCCAGCACCGCAGCGCGCCGGTCTTCCAGTTCACGCAGGTAGGTCAGGCGCGATTCGAGATTGCGCAGCTGGGTGTCGTCCAGCCCGCCGGTGACTTCCTTGCGGTAGCGTGCGATGAACGGGACGGTGGCGCCTTCGTCCAGCAACGCGATGGCGGCACGCGCCTGGGCAGCCTGGGCACCGATTTCATCGGCGATGGTCTGGGCAATCTGCTGGGCAAGCTTGGTATCTGACATTGCGTCCGGCCGTGGCCTTGATGCGGAAAGATCCCATTCTGGCCCCGCACGGCTGGCACGGGAAGTCGTTGACAGCGGCGTGGCAGGCGGGGCAGGAATCCTGCCGGCGCCGACATCCTTGCGTGAGGCTGGGATGTCGGCGCGGACACGCCCTCGATGCGTGTCCAGGCCTGTCAGTGCGATCAGCGGTAGTGGCGTGCGGCGTGCTGCATGACGATGTCGTCGCGCAGGCTCTCCAATGCCATCAACCGGACCTTGCCCACGCCCTGCAGTTCCATGAACCGCTCGGTATAGATCTCCGGCCCCAGCGCGGTATCGGCGCGGGATTTGCTGAAGCCATAGGGCATCACGCCCTTGTCGCCGTCCTTGCTACCACCGACATATAGAACAATTGCCATGTGATGTGTTCTCCAGGTTACGTACTGCGTCTTGAACCAGGTGGCCGCTGCAGTACTGCCTTCACGACCGCCTGAGTGCAGCTTAGCGCGCCCAAGCTGACTCAGATGTCATCAATGGTAATGACGACCGGTTGCATGGAAATGACGGACGATCCACGCGAAATCATGACGTTTTTTTAACGCCACGCTAACCTGCTGATCACCTTTGCCGTCGTTCGCCCGACGCTGACGCGACCGCCCGGCGGCGTTGCCGTCAGGGCCACCAGCCGTGGCCGAAGCGTGCGTAGTGGTCGGCGGCGCGTTCGAATGGATTGCGCACGCTCACCCCGCCGCACAGCAGGTAGACCGGCAGGTACAGCGGCCCCAGCACCAGGTACTGGTAAACGTGCGCGCGCTCGTGGTCATCCAGCCGGATCGTCGGCTCCACCCCTCGTCCGGCACGGTGCGCGTAGGTATGGCAGGCCACTTGCAGGTCGCCGCCGGTATGCAGGATGACGTTGCCCAGGGTGATCGCCCCGCCCGGCCCCCACGGCCACTGCTGGAACACCAAGGCACAGTCGCTTCCGCTCCAGCGCACGCGGGCGCCGGCCAGCAAGCCAAGCGCGCCGGCGGCCAAGCCGATCAGCGTGTTGGGCGAGGTCCACAGCGCGCCGAGGAGCTGCAGCGCGCGCAACCAGGAGGGCGCCGGGATCAGTCGGCTTCGTTGGGGATCAGCAGCCACAGGATCAGGTAGACCAGGATGCCCGGGAAGGCCGCCGAGGCGATGGAGACCACCACGAACAGGATGCGCAGCAGGGTCGGGCTCCAGCCGAAGCGGTGCGCGATGCCGCCGATCACCCCGGCGATCATGCGGTCGTTTAGCGAGCGCGACAGGGAACGAGGCGGGATGGCATTCATGGCAGCGGCTCCGATGGTCTGGATACTACCCTAGCCAACCCACTGTCTACGCCATGCGTGGGCGGCACGGGCCATTCAGCCAGCGCGCGCCAGCAGCCAGTCGTGCAGCGTCGCCGGCACTTCGCGCTGGGCGCGGCCGGATACGTAGATACCGATGTGCCCGCCGCGGAAACTGGATTCGGTGTAATCGGTCGTGCCCAGCCGCCCGCGCAGCGCACGCGAGGCATCCGGCGGCACCAGATGGTCCTGCTCGGCATACAGGTTCAGCACCGGCAACGTGATCTGCGACAGGTCCACGGCGTGCTCGCCGATGCGCACCGTCCCCTTGACCAGGCCGTTGTTCTGGTAGAACTGCTTGATGAACTCACGGAAGGCTTCGCCGGCCAGGTCGGGCGAATCGAAGATCCACTTCTCCATGCGCAGGAAGTCCTCCAGCGCAGCCTTGTCATCCAGGATGTCGAGCAGGCCGACGTACTTCTGCACGTTGAGGCGAAACGGCTTGAGCATCAGGTAACTGCTGTTCATCAGGTCGGCTGGGATGTTGCCCAGCGTGTCCACCAGCAGGTCCACGTCCACCTGGCGCGCCCAATGCGACAGCATGTTGTCGGCGGTATGGAAATCGACCGGCGTGACCATGGTGACCAGGTTGGCCAGCTTGGCCTGGCGCAGCGCGGCGTAGCACAGCGCGAACACACCGCCCTGGCAGATGCCGAGCATGTCCACCGGCCCGCCGCTGCGCGCGTGCAATGCATCCACCGCGCCGTCGATGTAGCGCAGCAGGTAATCTTCAAGGGTGAGGTAGCGCTCGGAGCGGTCCGGGTAGCCCCAGTCCAGCACGTAGACGTCATGTCCCAGCGCCAGCAGCTTCTGCACCAGCGACCGGTCGGCCTGCAGATCCACCATGTACGGCCGGTTGACCAGAGCGTAGACGATCAGCAATGGCCGGGCATGCACCGGCGGCTGGTCGCCCACGAACCGGTACAGCACCACCTTGCCGTCGCTCCAGACCGCCTCGCGCGCGGTGGCGCCGTAATCCACGTCCTCCACCGATGGCAGCAGCTGCAGGCCCTCCATCAGCTTGCGCTGCATGGCCAGGGTCTCCTGCATCAGGTCGTCGGCGTTGAATCCCAGCGGGCCTTTCATGCGCGCGGCTTCCGGACGCGCGGCTTGGCCGGCTTGGCCGCTTTCGCAGGCTTGGCCGTGGGGGCCACTGCGCTGGTTGCACGCGAAGCGCGCTTGCGTGCCCGCGGCACCACCTTGGCGACCGCCGGTTGCACTGCATCCGCCCAGTCGTCGCTTCCCGCAGCCGAGGCCGGGGCACGCAGCAGCGGCTCCACGCTGGCCTGCAGGCGGCGCAGCTGACGCTCCAGTTCGGCGATGCGCTTGTGCGCGGCATCCATTTCGGTCCGCGTCGGCAGACCGACGCGTTCGCTCAGCTGCTCCACTTCGTGCTGCACGGCCGAACGCAGGCGCATCTGCGCATTGCCCAGCGAGGCGAACACCTGCTGGAAGCTCTCCGACAGCGCCACCTTCGCGTAAGCCTCCTCGGCCACTTCGATCCACAGGTCGAACATCGCCCGTGCGCTGGTCAGCTGGCTTCCCGGCGACTCGTGTTCGGCGAGCCGCTGCTCGAACAGTGCGAACGCCGCGTCCAGCGCCTGCTGGATCTGCGCGACATACTCCCTGGAATGGCCCTGGAACGCCTGCTGGGCCTGCAGCAGCTTCTGCCAGCGCGCCTGGTGTTCGCGCGCCGGGCCGAATGCCGGACTCTGCAGCCACGGCGCCAGGCGCTCCTGCCACTGCTCCAGCACGGCCACTACATCGTCCATGCCGCCGCCGGCGCCGGTACTCCCGTGCGCGCCCTGCAGCATCCAGTGCAGCAGGCTTTCGCCCTTGCCCTGCCCCATCACCGCATCGCGCCAGGCCTGGGCCACTTCCGCACTGCTGGCATCGCGGCCGGCAAACCGTGAGGCCACCTGCTGCATCGTGCCGTACCAGCCGCCGGCCTGTTCGCGGAACCGATGCAGCGCATCGTCCGCTGGGCCGGGGCCGCGCTCGGGCAGCAGCTGCGCCCACCAGCCCAGGACCTGCTTCCACTCACCCGGATCGGTGCCACCGGCACCGCCCTGGCGCAGCGAATCCCCCCACGCGCCGTAGTACTGGCGCGCAAGAGCCTCGAAATCCATGCTGCCGGGCTGGTTGGTTGATCCGCTCATGCCGATACCTGCGTCATGGCTTGGGGATGTGCAGAGTCTTGCTGATCATCAGCGACCCGGACAGCGCGAACAGCAGCACCAGCGGATGCAGCTGCCACGGACCCAGCTGCCACTGGCCCAGCCACAGTTGCTGACCGATGCCGCCGGTGGCCGCGGCAATGGCCAGGACGATCACCAGCAGCAGGCTGCTCGGGATCGGCGTGCCTTCGAAATACGGCACCTTGTCACCGCCATCGGACAGCGCCTCGGCGGTCACGTTGTAGCGCGCCAGGCGGCTGACGCCGCAGCAGACGAAGTAGCTCAGCACCAGCCAGTCCCAGCCACCCTGCATGCCGCAGGCATACGCCAGCGCGGCCGGCGCCACGCCGAAGGAGATGACATCGGACAATGAATCCAACTCACGGCCAAGGGTGGAGCTCGACTTGCGCCAGCGCGCGATGCGCCCGTCCAGCGCATCGAAGATGAAAGCCAGCGGTATCAGCGCCATGCCGAACAGCAGGTAGCCGTGTGCCCCGTCCTGCAGGAAGCGCATCGCCGCGAACACCGCGCCGGTGCCGCAGAAGGCGTTGGCCAGGGTGAACCAGTCGGCCAGCTGGAACTCGCGCAGCATCGAGAAGTGTCGTTTCATGAAGGCTCACGGGCAGCAGTGGGCTACAGGGTACGCGAGGGCGCGCAAAGGCAACAGCGGCGCGGGAGTGGCGCATTCACCCGCCCATCACGGATCATCACATGCGGTCAATTTTTGGCCACCCATCTTGACAGCGTTGCCCGACGGGGGCGAACAGCGGTTATCCACAAAGTTGCTCACCAACAATCCACACCCCCTGTGGACAACCTGCGCCACTGAGGTGGCGCAGGTTGTCCGCGCATGCCGTACATCCCCCCGCCTTCGGCGCGCCCCCTTTGGAGGGGGCTTTCCATCTGACAGACCGCGGTATGAAGTAGTTCTAGCGAAAGCCCTTCGGATTCGGCTCGTGGCGCAGGTTGTCCGCGCATGCCGTACATCCCCCGCCTTCGGCGCGCCCCCTTTGAAGGGGGCTTTCCATCTGACAGACCGCGGTATGAAGTAGTTCTAGCGAAAGCCCTTCGGATCCGGCTCGTGGCGCAGGTTGTCCGCGCATGCCGTACATCCCCCGCCTTCGGCGCGCTGGACTCGGTAGCGCCGAGCCATGCTCGGCGGTGCTGCCCGCGCCCTTCAGATCCGGCTGTAGCTCCAGGACTGCATCCGGCCGTCCCGGTAGGGCATCACGCCATGGAAGGCGCGCGGATCGGTGTCAAACACCAGCGGCAGGAAATGGCGATCGCCTTCCCACATCGGCAGGCTGTCCAGCTTGTCCACGTCCACCCACTCCAGCGTGCCTTCGTGGTTGCCGCCGTGCGGGGTGCCCTCGTAGGCATCGACCACGAACACGAACCCGAACCAGTCCTCGCCGTGCTTGCCGAAACCCGGCCAGCTGATGGTGCCGCGCAGCTGCATCGAGGTGCAATCGATCCCCGCCTCTTCCTGGATCTCCCGGCGCATGCCGGTGGCGACGTCTTCGTCCGGCTCTACCTTGCCACCCAGTCCGTTGTACTTGCCCAGGTGATGGTCACCCGGCCGCGTGTTGCGGTGGATCATCAGCACCTGGCGACGATCAGGGGACAGCACGTAGCCCAGGGTGGCGACGATGGGGGTGTACGGCATGCGCGGGTCCAGCAACGGGTGAGCCGCTGATTATGTCCGATCAGGGCACGATCGACAGACGCTTCTCAGCGCTGGCTGCCGGTTCCGTGCCGTGGTCCCGGACCAGCGTGGCCACGCCGTGGCCGCGTTCGGCCAGGTAATCCAGCCACTTGCCCAGGAAGGTGTTCATGCGCATGCGGTGGCTGATCAGCTCGGCCGGCGGCGGATACATTCCCACCACGTCCTGCCAGCGTCGGCCCACGTAGCAGTGCGTGGTCTCGGCCTGCCGGGCGTCGCGGTACAACCGGATGTAAGCCGAAGGGTCCGGCTGCCCGGTGACCGGATCGCACAGGTCGTAGGTAAGCCGCAGCTCCACCGTATAGGCGTGGCGGGCGATCACGTCCAGGCGGACATCCAGCCCATCACCAACCGAGGAAACATAGCTGCCAACCTCCAGGTCACCGGGCGCGAACAGGCGCACCAGGTGCCGGTGGTTTTCAGCGTACAGGCCCATCAACCAGCTGAGCCGGCTGAGACGGGGAATGCGTTCGGCGAGGGGACGGGCTTGGGCCATGCCTCGATCCTACACAAAGCGGACACGCCGCGGCAGCTTGTGCGGCCCCCATGTTGGGCGCACGATCAGGGTTGGCACCGCTTTGGTGGGTGACGGCCCCCGCTTCGGTGGGTGACGGCCGTTGGTCGGCACGCTTTTCCCCCTCAATACAACTCGCGCCGCAGTCCCAGCGTCGCCAGCACCTTGCTGGAAATCTCCTCGATCGAGGTATGCGTGGTGCTCAGCGTCGGCACCCGCTCCAGCTGGAACATGCGCTCGGCGATGGCCACTTCGCGGCGGCAGGTTTCGGCGGCCGCATAGCGCGAGTTCGGCCGGCGTTCCTGGCGTATCTGCTGCAGCCGCTCCGGATCGATGGTCAGCCCGAACAGCTTGCGGCGGTAATTGCGCAGGCGCGGCGGCAGCTGCTCGGTCTCCAGGTCTTCGTCGGTCAGCGGGTAATTGGCCGCGCTGACCCCGTAATGCAGCGCCAGGTAGATGCAGGTCGGGGTCTTTCCCGCCCGCGAGACGGCCACCAGGATCACGTCGGCATCGTCGTAGTTCACCGCGATGCCGTCATCGTGGCTCAGCGCGAAGTTCATCGCGTTGATCCGGCGGTGATAGGTCTCGAAGTCGACCATGCCGTGCGCCTGGCCCACCCGCGACAAGCGCGGCGAGGACAACTCGGCCTCCAGCCGTTCGATGAAAGGCGCGAAAACGTCCAGCATCAGCGCCCCGCTGCTGGCCAGGATCACGCTCAGGCTCTGGTCCACGCAGGAGTTCACCACGATCGGCCGGACCTGGTAGCGCTCCCCGGCCGCCTGGATCCGGGCACAGGCCTCGGCGGCTTTTTCCGGGTCGTCTATGAACGACATCCGGTCGGTGATGAAGCTGAATCCGGAGAACTGGGTGAGCAGGCTATGCCCAATGGTTTCAGCGGTGATACCGGTTCCATCGGAGACATAGAACACCGGTCGGATGGTCGTCATATGCGCATTTTCCCAGTCCGAAACTTAAAACAGCTGCTGTCACAAGCTTGTGCCGACGGCAGTCCGACCGGCATCATAGCGGCTTCTTCCTACGGACGCGGCCATTCCCAGCCCGCCTCGGGCGATGGCCAAACGGAGCATCGCGCTTGAACGAGAATATCCTGTGGTTGCACGAACTGCGCTTGGCCGACCTGGCCCGCGTGGGTGGAAAAAATTCGTCGCTGGGCGAAATGATCGGCAACCTCGCCGGTCTCGGGGTGTCCGTGCCCGGGGGCTATGCCACGACCTCCGAAGCCTTCAAGGACTTCATCGCCCATAACGATCTGTCCAAGCGCATTTTCGACAAGCTGGCCACGCTGGATGTCGAAGACGTTGCCGCACTGACCGCTGCCGGCAAGGAAATCCGTGGCTGGGTCATCGACGCGCCGCTGCAGCCGCAGCTGGACCAGGACATCCGCACGGCGTATGCGCAGCTGAGCGCTGAGAACGGCGGCGGCGACATCGCCGTGGCCGTGCGCTCCTCGGCCACCGCCGAAGACCTGCCCGATGCATCCTTCGCCGGCCAGCAGGAGACCTTCCTCAACGTGACCGGCGCCGACGATGTCGTGCTGAAGGTCAAGGAAGTATTCGCCTCGCTGTACAACGACCGCGCCATCGCCTACCGCGTGCACCACGGCTTCAAGCACGAGGATGTTTTCCTGTCCGCCGGCGTGCAGCTGATGGTGCGTTCGGGCGTCGGTTCATCCGGCGTGCTGTTCACCCTGGACACCGAATCCGGCTTCCGCGACGTGGTCTTCGTGACCTCCTCGTTCGGCCTCGGCGAGATGGTCGTGCAGGGTGCGGTGAACCCGGACGAGTTCTACGTCTACAAGCCCACCTTGAATGCCGGCAAGCCGGCGATCCTGCGCCGTTCGCTGGGCAGCAAGGCGATCCGCATGGTGTATTCGGACGTCCCCGGTGAGCGCGTGCGCATCGAAGACACCCCGGCCGACCTGCGCAGCACCTTCTCGATCAGCGACGAAGACGTGCAGGAACTGTCCAAACAGGCGCTTGTCATCGAAAAGCACTACGGCCGTCCGATGGACATCGAGTGGGCCAAGGACGGTGTCAGCGGCAAGCTGTTCATCGTGCAGGCGCGCCCGGAAACGGTGAAGTCGCGCAGCCACGCCACGCAGATCGAGCGTTTCGCGCTGAGCCAGAAGGACGGCAAGGTGCTGGCCGAAGGCCGCGCCGTGGGTGCCAAGATCGGTGCCGGCACCGCCCGCGTGGTCAAGACGCTGGACGACATGGCCCGCGTGCAGCCCGGCGACGTGCTGATCGCCGACATGACCGACCCCGATTGGGAGCCGGTGATGAAGCGGGCCTCGGCCATCGTCACCAACCGCGGTGGCCGCACCTGCCACGCCGCGATCATCGCGCGTGAGCTCGGTGTACCGGCCGTGGTCGGTTCGGGCAACGCCACCCAGCTGATCCAGGATGGCCAGCAGGTCACTGTCAGCTGCGCCGAGGGTGACACCGGCTTCATCTACGAAGGCATCCTCGAGTTCGAACGCACCACCACCGATCTCGGCAACATGCCCCCGGCGCCGCTGAAGATCATGATGAACGTGGCCAACCCGGAACGCGCGTTCGACTTCGGCCAGCTGCCGAACGCGGGCATCGGCCTGGCGCGTCTGGAAATGATCATCGCCAGCCACATCGGCATCCATCCGAATGCGCTGCTGGAATATGACCGCCAGGACATGGCGACGAAGAAGAAGATCGACGAGAAGATCGCCGGCTACAAGGATCCGGTGAGCTTCTACGTGGACCGCCTGGCCGAAGGCATCGCCACCCTGACCGCGTCGGTGGCCCCGAACCCGGTGATCGTGCGCCTGTCGGACTTCAAGTCCAACGAGTACGCCAACCTGATCGGCGGCACCAACTACGAACCGCACGAAGAAAACCCGATGATCGGCTTCCGCGGCGCCAGCCGTTATGTCGACCCGAGTTTCTCCGCTGCCTTCGCGCTGGAATGCAAGGCCGTGCTGCGCGTGCGCAACGAGATGGGCCTGGACAACCTGTGGGTCATGATTCCGTTCGTGCGCACGCTGGAAGAAGGCCGCAAGGTCGTCGAGGTGCTGGAACAGAATGGCCTCAAGCAGGGCGAGAACGGCCTGAAGATCATCATGATGTGCGAGGTGCCGTCCAACGCGCTGCTCGCCGATGAGTTCCTGGAGATCTTCGATGGCTTCTCCATCGGCTCCAACGACCTGACCCAGCTGACCCTGGGCCTGGATCGTGACTCCTCGATCGTCGCGCACCTGTTCGACGAGCGGAACCCGGCGGTCAAGAAGCTGCTGTCGATGGCGATCAAGGCCGCCCGCGCCAAGGGCAAGTACGTCGGCATCTGCGGACAGGGTCCGTCCGACCACCCGGACCTGGCCGAGTGGCTGATGCAGGAAGGCATCGAATCGGTGTCGCTGAACCCGGACACCGTGGTCGACACCTGGCTGCGGCTGGCCAAGTTGAAGCAGGCCGGCTGACGGTAGTGACGGCCGCTGGCCGTCACGCTTCTACAGGATCTTTACCGCTTCACCGGCATACTCGTGCCACACACACAAGCCCCGCCTATGCGGGGCTTGTTGTTTCCAGCGCCCGCCCAGGAGACCGCATGTCCGCCGCCGCCCCCACGCCCGATCCCCTCCTCTTATACCCCTCTCCGAGCCCACGCGACCCCTG